>JAEDEG010000093.1 GCA_016293435.1 Clostridia bacterium | reverse complement strand
TTAAATGTCACCCGCCGCCTATAGAGGCGGGTGACATCTTAATTTAGTTATAAAATTATCTGCCGCAGCCGTTGGGACATCCGCCCTGATTTGCATCATATCTTGTGCCGCACTCTGTGCAGTAGCGATATTCAGGTGCCTGTGCAGGTGCTGCTTCGGGTGCAGGAGCTGCATTGGGTGCATAATTCTGGGGCTGGGCATAGGGCTGAGCACTGCCGCCTACTCTGTTTTGGAAGCTGTTTAAAATATCTCTGCCTTTGATGGGAGATTCGTAATCAAAGGGTGAAGCATCGGTTTTGTCATTCTGATTTTTAAGCTTGCCGTTGATAGAAATAATATTTTTAACAGCAACAATTGTAAGCATGAATGCTTCATACACAATACGAGTGAGAATTGGCATAAGAAATATCATAGAAAGACCGATGAGTGCAATCTGACCGCTGCCATAGTCTGCAAAGGGTGAATATACAAGCACAATAAGTCCACCGATAACCAAAAGGTATGTAGTAACAATATAGCAGAACTTAAGTATTTTTTCAATAAGAATAGCCTTGAAATTAAATACATCTGCCACCCAACGTAAAAATCCATTGAGACTTGCTCTTCTTTTCTCGGGAGTAATTAAAATAACTGTAAGAATCGCTAAGACAATTGCTGCAATCAGTGCAAATATCATTATTCCCCCCACTGTGTCCATAGGGTTACTGACGGGAGCATATCCCATGTAGTAATCTCCGTACATAATAAAAAATCCTCCTTTTATTTTTCAGATAATTCAATTTATCTGCTTTTTAATTATTATATTACATTTTTTTTCAAAATTCAATACCTTTTTACATTATTTTACAGATATTTTTTTTGACCTCGAAAACAGCATATCCAAAATCATTGCCGCCGTGGGCGCAAAATCTCTTATATTCACATTTTCTGCGGCAAGCATAAAGCCCGATGCCGAATACGACTTTTTGGGAAGAGAGCCTGCACACCTTTCGCCGTTGGCACAGTAATATTCATAAATAAGACCGGTATTTTCAAATTCGCTCATAACAGCCTCAAGGCTCTTGGATTTTATTTCGTTTGCCTTATCATGCATGTCATATCGGTCGAGACCTCTTGATACAAAGCTGTTTAAATGTATGTGGACGGGGCCTCTGTACATATTGTCCGAATAGTCTTCGCTGTCTGATGAAACCGACGGAATGCCATATTTAGAATTAAAGCGTTCCTCATTGTTTAGCTGCTTGAGAAGTGCCATGGCATGGCGATTGTCGCAAATACCCGCAAAAAGAGGGAGAAACGATGCGGCAGTTTTGGATTTTTTGAGCATTCCGCTGACTACTGCACGGTCATAGTATATTTTGTCATCGTCATCAAACAAAAGCTCGTTTACGGCAGATTTAATTCTTTCAAAAACAACATCCCAATAAAGAGCTTCGCCGTGCTTGTCTATCTCATCGGCAATAAGCTTCATACAGCGAGCCTCATTTGCCACATAAGAAGTAAAATCTATGCTGTCGAGTATAATGCCATCGTCAAATCGGGGAGAGTTGTCCATGGTACTCTCTGTGCCGTATTCATCGCTGCTGTCCCCTATCTGCCACTCAAAGAGATGATTTTTGTTGATATCTCGGGTTTCCATCACATAATGTATGTATTTTTTGAGTGCATTATATGCGTCGGACAGCATTTTTTTATCGCCGTTTACCTGATACAGCTCCCAAAAGCACCACGCAAGCACGGGTGGGTTGATATCACTGCTTTTGTCTTCGGCAGAAATTCTGCCCGAAATCATACCATCGCCGGCAATTGAAGAAAGTATGGATTCCAATGTTTCTGCAGCAATATCGGGCGCAATGTGACGCAGCCCCAAGGTACAGATTGCCGACCAGAAGGAATACATGGCATTGGTGCTTCCTTTGAAGGCGGTAATGTAGCGCGACTTTATTAAGCCCTCGGGAGACAGTGTACATGCCAGCAAAAGAGATGCACATCTGTAATAAAGCTTTTCGATTTTCTCGTTGGCGATTTTCATCTGCGGGAGCTTTTCGTAAAAGCTTATTCTCTCAGCTATAAGCTCATCTGCACAAAGATCGAGAGCAGCTTGTGCGGCAGCGGGGCTGTCTGCCCCGTAGGAAAACGCATATTTTATGCCTTCGGCTTTTTTCTCGGAGCAAAGAGCAAAGGTTTCGCCGTCTGACGAATAAACGGAACACCTTTTGACCTTTTTGGAATTTATGCCGTTTTCAAACGACAGTCTGACTTCAATTTCACATTCTGATTCTATAAGCACTGTGCAGGCAGAAGCAAAAACAATTTTGAGAACGTGCTCAGCCTCGCCACACCTGAGCCTTGCAATTATAAAATCAGTCATCACACAGTCAAATGATATATCGGTAATATTGAAAGAATGAATAGAAACGCTGCATTTGTTTTGGGTAAAAAAGCAAAATGCCAGGCTGTCTGCACAAAGCCTTGCCGAGATGGCTTCGGAGCTTTTGCAGGAGCCCGAAACGGCAGAGTAGGCAAAAAGTGCGCCCTGCCCCCATTTGTCAGGTAGTTTCATATAGTAATACCTCCAAATTTTTGTTTTTATTTAATTATATACTATGGGTAGGTGCAAGTCAAGGATTAATATTATGAGAAGTTTTTTGACAAGTATAATAATACAAATTGTGCACTCTGAGAAGGCTTCTTTCCGCAATGCGGTATAAGACCGTTTTTTCCCGCAGTTACCATATATTGAGGGTTGATATATAGTTAATGTATATGTTAGTATATATCCCGAAGGCTGACGAACAAAGTCGAACTTTGGGGTTGGTCAAATGCAGAGCAGAGGTAAATCCCACGCTGAGGGTTGCCAAAGCTTAAAAGGAGGAAACATTCAGTGAGTAAGTTTCAAAAGCTTATTTCATCATTGGTGGCAGCAACGATCACCGCTTCAATGTTTGCATCAGTATCATTTGCATCGGTTCCGAGTGATGTAGCAGGCACAGAATTTGAAAATGAAGCAACAGTTCTGGGTGCGCTGGAAATCATGGTTGGCGATGCAGGTACGGGTACCTTCAGACCAAATGACACAATTATAAGATCGGAGGTTGCCAAGGTCGGAGTTGCACTTTTGGGGCTTTCGGACGTGGCAGACTCTTCGGCGCAGACAAGCAAGTATCCCGATATGGATGAAAGCCACTGGGCCAACGGCTTTGTTAACACTGCTACTGCTCAGGAGCTTGTAATCGGTGATGACACCGGACTTTTCAGACCCAACGACAAAATCAAATACAGCGAAGCTGTTGCAATTTTGGTGAGAGCTCTGGGGTATACCCCTCAGGCAGATTCCAAGGGCGGATATCCTTCGGGATATATTGCTACAGCAAATTCAATCGGTCTTTCAAAGGGCGTGAGTGCATCTCAGGACAAGCTCATCTCCCGCGGGGAGGTTGCAAGACTTGCATACAATTCACTTACAATCAAGCTCATGGAACAGACCGGCTTTGGCAGCAACATAAGTTATGAAATAACAGACAAAACCCTTCTTACCGATAAGCTCAATGCAGAGCTTGTTACCGGTAAGGTAGAGGTTGTGGGAAGCTCGGCACTGACCGGCTCCAATCCGCTTGAAAAAAATCAAATTCAAATAGACGGCAAAATATACGCTATGGGCAAAGCGGATGTCAGAAGCATTCTTGGACTTACCGTAGATGCATATGTAACCAAAAAATCAAGCGGTAAGGCTCAGTCTTTACTTGCAGTAATTCCTGCTGACGGCAAAAACACTGTGCTGACGGTTAATGCCGACAACATTGAAAAAATAGAAAACACAGGCAGTGCAATGGCTCTTTACTACTATGCAGATGCTGATAAATCCAAAAAATCCACCAAAGCAAATGTAGAGTCGGACGCAATTGTTATGTACAACGGCAAAACAGCAGACAAAGAGAAATTTGCAGTTATAGATTCGGGTTCTATCGTGCTTCTCGACTCTGACGGTAACAGCAAATTTGATATTGTGTTTGTAAACGAAACCGTTAACTATGTTGTAGACGATGTTTATACTTCATCCAACAGAATAACCGACAAATACAACATGGGTACTCTTGAGCTTGATACCGAGGCTGACGACAAAACCGTTATCCTCGAAATGGGTAACGAAAGCATCACCGTGGCAGACCTTAACGAATGGGATGTTATTACAGTTACCAAAAGTGAAGACGAAGAGCTTATTTATGCAACTGTTGTACAAAACAGCATCAAGGGCAAGATAAGCGAAAAGGACGAGGAAAACGTGTATATCGACGGCAAAAAATACAAGGTTGCCGCAAACTATACCGAAAGCCTGGGTCTTGGTACCGAGGGAACCTTCTATCTTGACTACGAGGGCAAGATTGCCGCATTTGACGGCAAAACCGTTAAAAGTGACAACTATGCATTCTTAGAGAGTGCGGCACTGTCGACCGGAATGGACAAGGTGCTCCAGCTCAAGCTCTTCACCAAGGAGGGCAACGCCGAAATTCTCAGCACACCTGCCAAGGTAAGAGTAAACTCTCAGACAGGTCTTACACCCGCTGAGGCTTTGGAGAAAATCGGAAGCGAAAAGCAGCTCATAACCTATGAAACAAACTCAAAGGGTATTGTTACAAGAATTAATACTCACACTACCTCCAACGACATCGACACCGACAGCTTTGTTATGAATCTCAAAGAGGACAATGTGGTATACCGCGCTTCCTCTTCAAAGCTTATCGGCAGTGATATGAATGTGACTGTTGGCTCAGAAACCATTATATTTGACATTCCGCAAAACGGTTCTATCGATGAATATGCAATAAGAGACAAAAGCATCTTTGCCGACGGCGGTCTGTACAATGTTATGGTTTATGACATGACAGAGGACTACAAAGCCGGAGTAATAGTTGTTACAAATTCGGACGCTAAGGCCGATGAAGATTCTGCAATTGCAGTTATAGATAAAATCACCAAGACCTCCAACGAAGACGGAGAAACCGTTTATAAGCTTTATGCACTCAGCCAGGGCAAGGAAATCACCTATGTATCGGCAAATGAAAACACATTTGTTAAAAACGGCGGCGAGCTTCTTGCAAAGGGTGATATCATCCAGTACAGAACAAATGCCAAAAACGAAATAGATGCTGTAACCGTACTGTTTGATGCATCCAAAAAGGATGTGGAGTTTAAAAACGAGATTTCCGAAAATCTTACTACCGTATACGGTAAAATCACAAAGAAATTCTCCGATTCTATCAATGTTCAGGTAGAAGACGGCAAAGCCGAAAACTACAGCATTGAAAACGTGACGGTATATGTGTATGACAGCAGTCTTTCCAAAAAATATCTCACTGTCGGCGACACATCAGACTTAGAGAAGTTTGACAACGACGGCGGCAGAGTGTTTATCAGAATTTATAAAGACACCGTAAAGGAAATTGTTGTTGTAAAATAATATCACGCATAATACAAATGATAAAATAAAAGAGGGAATAATGTCATCAAAGAGGTGACGTTATTCCCTCTTTTGTAAGCAGGCGCATCGGTATCCGAACCCCGCATGCCTTAAACTCGTGTTTTATAATATTTTACATTATTTTATGATATTTTACATTATTTGTTTATTCATTTCATATACATATAACCGGTGATTATCTTGCTGAGAATTATAAAAGTAAGAAAATATATAATATTTGCCGCTCTCGCGCTTGCCCTTGCATCATCTGCAATGGTTTTTTTATCAGTCTGTGACAATGCGCCCGATACGGTGCCCGTATCAACCGATGAGCCTATAAAATGGATGGAATTTAGAGCAAGCTCAAAGGCACTGACCGATGCCATGAATGTGGATATAAAATCAAATGAGACCGACTATCCCATAGACTGGACAGACATAATTGCATATCTTGCCTGTATATACGGCAACGATTTTTCTAAATATGACATAAATGATATAAAAAGCTTTACCGATCAGATAGCAGAGGGTAAAACAGTGGAGGAAATATGTGAAGGGAAAAAATATTTCGCATATTACAAAAAGACCTACTCGGCGGTGCTTGCAGAATTTGTGGGAGAATACAAATCGTGCGAAAGTGACGAGGGAGAAACCGAGAAATACGGACTGAAGGCCTGCTGCCCTATACAGAGCGGATACAGCTTCAATCACTATGACGACTTTGGAGCATCGAGAAGCTACGGATTTAGGCGAAAACATCTCGGCAATGACCTTATGGGAAGCCTAGGAACGCCTATTGTTGCCGTGGAATCGGGATATGTGGAGGCGATAGGCTGGAACAGATACGGTGGCTGGCGCATTGGAATACGGAGCTTTGATAAAAAAAGGTATTATTATTATGCCCATCTGCGAAAGGATAAGCCCTATGCGGCAAATTTTGAGGCGGGAGATGAAATTGAAGCCGGAAGAGTAATCGGTTATCTGGGAATGACAGGCTACAGCGAAAAGGAAAATGTGAATAACATAAATATTCCTCATCTGCATTTTGGAATGCAGATTATATTTGATGAAAGCCAGAAAGACGGAAATAATGAAATATGGATAGATGTGTATCAGATTGTGAGATTTTTGTCGGTTAACAGATAAAAATTGTGTTCGGAGGTATTTGTTTGTTTAAGCGAGCGATCATTCACAAGGTGATAAGTGCAATTGCAATATGCATGCTCATAGCGTTTAATATATATACCGACAGACTGCAAGAAGCAACGTCATCTGCCCCTGCCGAGGGCGTGAAGCTTGCGGTTTTGATGTATCACGGGTTTAAAGAAAAAGGAACAGAGTCGACGTATGTTTTGCGCGCCGCAAGCTTTGAAAAAGATATAATATATCTAAAAGAAAACAACTTTGAATTTGTGGTAATCGAGGATCTGATAAATTATGCCTACTACGGCAAGCAGCTGCCCGAAAAATGCGTCATGCTCACCTTTGACGACGGATATCTTAATAACTATGTGTATGC
This sequence comes from Clostridia bacterium, assembly GCA_016293435.1. Lineage (GTDB taxonomy): Bacteria > Bacillota > Clostridia > UMGS1810 > UMGS1810 > RGIG1828. The sequence continues at coordinate 3,511 of JAEDEG010000093.1, read as the reverse complement.
TTTTCCGATAATAAAAAAATATAAGGCAAAAGCTGTTATATCTCCAATTGCTTACTGGTCGGACTATCAGAGCGAAAACCCCGATTCAAACCCCGCTTATGCACAAATGACATGGGATCATATAAAAGAGATGTCAACAAGCGGTATGGTGGAAATACAAAACCATTCGTACAATATGCACTCTCTTGATAAAGGGAGAAAAGGCAGTGCAAAAGCCGACGGCGAAACAAGCAGGGAGTATCGCAAGATATTTTTTGAAGACCTGCTGATGGCTCATCGAGCAATCTACAATGCAACGGGTATTCATCCAACCGCATACACATACCCATTTGGGAGCATAAGCCCCGAAAGCAAAACCATAATAAAATGCTTTGGATACAAGGCGTCGTTTAGCTGTAGCAGTGGCTACAACTATATTACTCGTGACCCCGAAAGCCTCTATATGCTCAGGCGGTTTAACCGTACTCCCGACAAAAGTGCATCTATTTTGCTGTCTGACTATTGATTTAGCTCCGGATATGTGTTACAATATACAAAAAAATATTTGGAGGTAAGCCAATGGACAGCTTTATTGAATATATGATTAGGCAAAAAAAGAGCGCAGCGGCCAAATTAAAAACCGCACTCATAGTGCTTGGAGCAATTGTTATATCATTTATTATAACCCTTATATTTCTTATGTTTTTGCCAATAGCCATTTCGCTGATGCCGCTGTGCATTGCGGGAATTATGTACGGAGCATACAGAATCATAGCTTCGTTTAATATAGAATACGAATATATTCTTACCAACGGTGAGCTTGATGTGGACAAAATCACAAATAAAAAAAGACGCAAGCGCCTCATCACCGTGCACTGCAAAACCTTTACTCATTTTGGCAAACTGACGGACAGCAGTTATCAAAATCTAAAGGACAGTGATTTTGCGAGAGTTATAGATGCATCGGCACATTCAGACAATTATGAAACCTATTATGCGGTATTTTTTAAAAACGGTCAGCGAGTCAAGCTGATTTTTAACCCTGTACAGAAAATGATAGATATATTCAAAATATATGCCCCAAGGGTTGTTATCTAAAACGGAAGTGAGAAATATGGACATACACATATCCTTTGCAAAGGCTATGGAAAAGCTTAAAAATGCGCCCGAAAATGCAATAGATGCAGAGCTCATAAAGGAATGTACAAAGCCCAGACAGGCACAAATGCACAAGGGTGACTGCGGCAGGCTGTTTGTGTGCGGAGGTTCGGTTGGGCTTACGGGAGCGGCGGTGCTTGCAGTCCGTGCGGCTCTGAGGTGCGGATGCGGCCTTGTGACACTTGGCTGCTGTGAGGAGCTTAATTTAGTGTTTGAAATAAAGCTCACCGAGGCTATGACTCTGCCCCTGCCGTCAAAAGACGGTAAAATGCTTGCATGCGCAGCCGAGTCTGTCAAAATGCATGCGAATAAATCAAACGCTATGCTGATTGGTCCGGGGCTTTCGCAAAGCAGTGAGCTAAAGGAGCTTGTGTATGATGCAGTAAAAAACTGCAGAGTTGGTGCTGTGCTCGATGCAGATGCACTTAATCTGATATCAGATAACCTCGATATACTGAAAAAAACCAAAGCACCTATTATTTTAACACCGCATATAGGCGAATTTGCACGACTGACCGGACTTTCGACAGATGAAATTTACGCATATAAAGAAAAATATGCCTTAAAATTTGCATCCGATTACGGATGCATTACGGTGCTGAAATCTCACCGCACCGTTGTGGCAGCGCCAAACGGTGAGCTGTATACCAATATGCTCGGTAACCCCGGCATGGCAACGGGCGGAAGCGGTGATGTGCTCGCCGGTGCAATTGCGTCTTTTCTCTCTCAGGGCTGTTCACCTCTAAAGGCTGCTCTTGCAGGAGTTTATTTTCACTCACTTGCAGCAGATATGGCCGTGTGCGAAATGGGGGAATATTCTTTGCTTCCGACCGATATAATTAAGTATCTGCCCTATGCAATAAAAGAAACGCAGGGGCTGTAGAATATGTTCGGAGGAAGTAACCTTGAAAAAATTTTTGATTTGTGCAAGTGTTATTTTACTTCTGATAAGCACCGCAGGATGCGGCAAAAACACCCAAAAGACAGAAAATATTTATTCGGCAATCCACAGCGTCTATTATGATATAGGCAGCTACAATGCGCTTTGCTCCGTTACTGCATACACTCAGGGCGGGCAAAACACCTACAAATGCAATGTAAGCTACCAAAAAGACAAGGGCATGTTTACGGTTGAGTCGGACGATATGAAAATAAGCATAGACAAAAATAAAACCCTTATATCAAAGGGTGAAAATATGCTTGAAACTCCGCCGGGAGAAAACGACATGTATATGTTTGTCAATACATTTTTTAAAAGCTACTATGAATCCGAAAGCACAAGCATGATAAGCGCGGCATCGAAAAAAAATGACACAACTCTTCTGGAGTGTGATGTTATAAACCCCACAAATGCCGCAGCCCATATGAAGCTGTGGATTAATTCCAAAACTGTTTTGCCCCAAAAAATGCAGGTGTATGACAAAAATGATTTTATGAATACCGAAATAGTGTTTGAAAAATTTGAATTTGCAAAGGAGTTATAAAAGTTTGAAAAACGGGAATAATATTATCACCGTAGTGCAGCAGACCGATACGGCAAATCCGTGTACATACGCCCGCTGACGCACTTTTGTAACCCAATTGGTATAAAGTGTATTTGACAATTGTCTTAAAACATTATATAATACTTATATATAATTCAGTTATAAGGTGCTTAAGATTGGGGGCGTGGTAAATGGCACGGCAGAAAAAAATTTTAATCAGCTTGCCTGACACTTTACTTGATGAAGCAGACAGCATGGCATACTCTCAGAATGTTAACAGAAGTGAATTTATTCGCGAAGCCATGAAAATGTATATTCGCGAAAAAAAGAAAAATGCAATTATTCAAAAACTTAAAAGAGGCTATGAAGAAATGGCCGAATTTAATCTGGAATATTCGGATTTTTGCTTCGAATCGGATAACCGTCAGCTGCAGCTCTACGAGGATAAACTTGCGGAGTGTGAATGAAATTGACAATTAAACGCGGAGATATATATTACGCAGATCTGAGCCCCGTTGTCGGCTCGGAGCAAGGCGGTGTAAGACCCGTACTTATAATTCAGAATGATGTGGGCAACAAATACAGTCCTACGGTCATTGTTGCGGCAATAACCTCTCAGATAAACAAGGCTAAGCTGCCTACACACATAGAAATATCCGGTGAGGAATACGGATTGTCAAAGGATTCGGTAATTCTATTGGAGCAGGTCAGAACCATTGACAAAAGACGCCTGAAAGAAAAAACAGGCCATGTTGATGAAGCCTTAAACGCTCTGGTTGACGATGCACTCAAAATCAGTCTCGGACTATGTGACTTGTAACTAAATTAAGATGTCTCCCGCCTCTATAGGCGGCGGGTGACATTTAATTTTTTCAGTGGGAGTTCAATCT
>JAEDEG010000247.1 GCA_016293435.1 Clostridia bacterium | reverse complement strand
GGAGCATGGATATAACGGAAGTACTGTCGCATACTATAAGCGCATTTTCGGGTTTGGTACGCTCTCTGAAATAATATTCGATAAACTCCTCCCCATCCCCCGGGAAGCACTCCTTCCAAAGGGTCTTAATCTTCATTTCATCCTGCGCCCCTGCATGGCGGATGATATTTTTCTCCTGCATCCCGTCATTACCTCCCGTTATACGGCATATCGGCTTCGCCGTTCTTCCGCATTATACTGTAATCATCTGAAAAATTCAATGTTATATCGCAGGCATGTGCCGCCTCGCAGAGCCGCAGAAGAAAGCCGTTTTTTCTTCCATGCCCGTTCGGGCGGAAGGAAGCGGCAGCAAAAAACACACCTTTGCCGATCGGGCAAAGATGTGTTTATGCCCAATACCATCAAGATTGATACAAGAAAGACTTTACTCTGAAAACAGGGTGTAAAGTCTTGCACGGGTATTTTGCGGGTTTCAATTTTTAAAAAACAAACCATGGGGGTTTCAAAATGTTCTAAACATATTGCTTTTCTTCTAAAAATGTGATATAATAAATATGCAAAACAAATTACATATTGGGTAGGAGGACTTTTTTATTTCATAGGGGGTACTATACCCTTTTTGTGAACACAATAGTTTTATGAATTTGGTGAAAACGCAAATTCCAGCAAGCTATTGTGTATTGGAGAAATCCTCACTACTTGTAATTTGTTTGGCGACAATCGGAGTTTGCGCTTTTCGGTGCGGCAGCTTCGGTTACCGCACTTTTTTATTTTATATCTTTATTCAGGAGGAAAAGAAATGAAAAGAACGATTTTGTTTTTATGTTTGTTATTAATGTTATCGATGCTTGCTGGGTGTAGTTATTTCAATTTTGATAAAGACACAGTAGCGGATATAGATAAGAGTAGTCAGAGCGAAAAGCCACAAACCGAAAGCCTACCTCCCATTGATAAAAGTCAATATGATTCGGTGTTAGCCAAAGGCGATGGATATTATTTAGTTGACTTTTTTTCTGAAACATATGCATCCGCAACAACATCATATGGTGTTGTTGACGAATCTGGCAAGTGGGTTTGTCCGTTATCAAGTACAAATGGATTTGCGGATGCAGTAAAGGAATTAATGTCTGATGGATATAATCAAGCATATTCGACTCCCGAATTTGCTTATTTGGGTAATGGCATATTTGTTGTTAAAGTTCGTTGTGTTGTTGTTGGAAGGGAATATGTACCATCGGGCTATTGGAATGACTGGGGATTCCATGGAGGCTGCTATCTTGTAGACTTTAGTGGTAACATTCGCAATTCAGGCGGATTTATGATAACTGAGATATATGATGGATATGCATTTACTATGCATACTAACGGGCGCGTTGATAGATTAGATATGTCTGGAAATCGTTTGGAATTTGGTTGGAGAACATCAGGGGAAGCGGAATATATCGGAATTCCTTCATGCGGTTTGGTATGTTGCGGAAATGTTTTTTATGACATAAAAACCGGGAAGGCGGTTATAGATTTAACAACCTATGATTTGGTTTCTGACGATTGTCGGTATTTTGAGGAAGACGGTACATATACATTTGAATTTTATAATCCGGCAGGCTCAAGATATAAAGCGACAATTGATACTACTGGCGAGTTTATTACCAATCCTCAAAAGATATCATAATATACCATCATATCAAAATTATTATTAGAAAAGTTGAACGGCTCCTCATTTGGCGGGCCGTTCTCAATTTTACTTGCTTTTAAGAAGTGTGTCTTCAATATTGTAGACCCTAGACACAATCCGAGTTATTTTGTGCTGTTTATTATTATAAAAAGTTTTGTACCGGTGTAAGACTTTATTTCAAAAAATGAAACCCTTTTGCAGAGGGTTTCATTTTTATGTGGGCTGTTAGCGGGCGTGAAAACCAATATTGACACAAAAGCAAAGAAAAGTCCCTGTTTTCAAGGACTTTTCTTTGTATCAATGAATGTTGATGATTATGGTCTGGGTGAGAAGATTCGAACTTCCGGCCTCTTGAACCCCATTCAAG
>JAEDEG010000006.1 GCA_016293435.1 Clostridia bacterium | reverse complement strand
CGAACGGTACGCACGGTGGTGTGAGAGGGCGATTAATTTCGCCCTACTCGATTGTCATTGTAAAATGAATCCTATCAACTATGTACACTAATAGCATATATTCCAAATATGCATGCGCATATAATTAGTAATGCCAAAAATATTCCGTCAGTATGTGCTTCAAAATTTCGTGGCGCTGCTGCACATCTGTATGCATAACCCATAAATAAGCTCAGTATGCTTTGTATTGCCTTTGAACTTACAATTTTTTTAAAGCTGATGCCTTTGGGTGATGCAGATGCTATCTGTAATATAACAGATATTCCTCCCCACGAAGCACATGCACACATAACACCGAAGCATATGGGATTTGATGCGAGCGGTGATAAGGCTTTCATCCCGTTTGATATTTCAAGAAACGAATACACAATCATGCTGTTTGTCAAATTATTTCCGATTGCCCCCTTTTCGAGCGATATCAAAATTATTTTTCCAGCTGCTGCGGCAATTATTATATATCCACCTATTTCCAAAATGGTTGTTACTGCCTTGGAGCAACAATCCGTAAAGCTTACAGAGCACATTGTGCTCTTTTTTATATTTTTAGCCGACTTAGGATTTTTCAGTCCGGACCCTACCCCCCACATAGCGGCAGCAATTGTTTGAATGGTATATATTGCAATTCCGTCTTTCACAGAGCCGAGCATGCATCCCCCCACGGCAGAAATCAAAAAAATCGGGCTTGGATTATTTGTAAAACAAATTAGTCTTTTTGCTTCCTCAAATTCAATTACCCCCTCTTTTTGAAGCTGTGAGGTACATAGTGCTCCCGACGGATACCCCGATATAAGAGAGCATATATATATTCCTGCGCTTTCATAGCAAATGTTAAATAGAGCAGACACAAGTCTTTGTATAGGGTACATCACAGAGAGTATTCCCGATTGCGACACATACTGGCTTATAATCAGATAAGGAAATAGTGACGGCAAAAGCACTGTTGCCCACATCTTTGCAGCACAGATAATGCACGGGCGTATTTCATCAAAATATCCCATCAGCAAAAATATTATATATACAAGCCCGCTAAACAAAAACAGCGATTTGATTTTTTTCATGATTATGTATACTCCCTTCTTACTAAAACATATTTAAAAAATAATCTACATATGAATAGTAAAGCGAGGAAGTGAATTATAATTATGGATTTTAATAAAATCTCTCCGATAAATTTAAAATATAAGCTAATTTATCAGGGTGATGTACTCACTCTGAAAGGAGATTGCTATGTTGCATCCTACGATGAAAACACTCTTATTATAAAGTGCGGCAAAAAGAACATATGCTTAGCCGGAAAAGGTCTTGTTATAGACTCGATGAATACAGATGAACTTATCATAAGCGGCAGCTTCAATTCGATTTCATTTGAATAGGAGGGATTGCATGTTTTGGAAAGTAGTAGGTTATGTAAGGGTCAGGCTGAGCGGCGAGAATATACTCGATTTTTTGAACGAATGTAGGGCAAATGATGTTGAGCTTAAAAATATCATAGGTCTTAAAAATGAATACTATGCCGATATAATAAGCACCCGTGTCCAAAAAGCATACAATATATCAAAAGACTTTGATGTAGAGCTTGGCATAATCGGACGCTTTGGCATTGCAATGAAGCTTTTTATTTACAAAAATCGTATCGGATTTATTGCCTCAGCAGCAATTTTTGTTATTCTTTTTGCACTGAATTCCATTTTTATTAATGAAATTATAATTACAGGCAATAATTATCTTACCGACTCTCAAATAGAATCTATCCTGTCAGACAGCGGTATATACAGAGGCAGATTTATTTTTAGCATTAAGCCCGATATCATAAAAGAAGACATTCTAAAAAAATGTAACCGTCTTTCATGGATATGGATTGATATAAACGGCAATTGCGCCAACGTAGACGTACGCGAAAAAACCTCCCTACCCGAATTTTACGATACAAGCTACAGCTGTAATATAGTAGCATCGCGTGAGGGAGTTATTACCGAGGCAATAGCCCAAACAGGTGTACTTCATGTATCTGAGGGTACATATGTTAAAGAGGGTGATCTTCTAATTGGCGGTGTATACGATTCAAGCGAAAGTGCACCGGTGCGCTTTGTGCGTGCATCTGGCAGTGTTTATGCAAAAACCCGATATTCTCTCGAAGATAATTACTATATGAATTATTATTCATATTCCACAAATCCGAAAAAAATTACATCCTTCGGCATAAAACTGTTTGGCTGGTCACTGGAAACAAGACCCTCACCACCCCAAAATTCTTTTTTGGTTAAATTCAATGAGAAAAGAATAAAAATATTTGGTAAAAAATATTTACCATTGGCATTTACAAATAAGCAATATTGTGAGATAATAAAGAAGGAGTGCTATTCGGACAGACAGCAAACCGAACAAAGAGCCGTCAGTGATCTTGCAGCCAGACTCAGTGCTTCCATTCCCGAGACGGCAACCGTAGTAAATACAACAAAGGATATAAAATACAACAGCGACGGTTCAATTTATGCCTGCGTAACCTTTGAATGTATAGAGAATATCGCAGTGGAAAATCCTATTGCTGTAACCAAGTCCGACAACTCTGTCACTCGAGATGACGGTGAGGAGAAAACTCAATAATATACGGAGGTTATACATTTTGGAAAAAGCACTTGAAATTTCAGATATCGGAAAAATAATATCCATATTCGGAGAGTTTGACAAAAACATAAATGTTATAAAAAAAGAGTTTGATGTATCGGTTGTAAGCCGTGACAGCATTGTAAAAATATCAGGATCTGATGAAAACGTTGTTAAGGCCGAAAATGTTATTCTTCATTTGTGCAAGATTTTAGAATCAGGAGAGCCTATCACCGACCAAAACCTTGACTATGCTATAGACATGGTAAAGTCCGGTGTTGACGAAACCGTTCTCTACGGTAAGGACTGCATATGTATCACTGCAAAGGGCAAACCGTTAAAAAGCAAAACTCTTGGTCAGAAACACTACGTTGATGCAATCAAAAGCCATACTATAACCTTCGGTATCGGTCCGGCCGGTACCGGAAAGACTTATCTTGCTGTTGCCATGGCTGTCAAAGAATTTAAAGCAAAAAATGTGAGTCGTATTATTCTCACACGACCCGCCATCGAAGCAGGCGAAAAACTCGGCTTTCTCCCCGGCGATCTCCAGAGCAAAGTCGACCCCTATCTCCGTCCTCTCTACGATGCCCTGTACGAAATGTTCGGTACCGAAGCATATGCGCGCCTTGCTGAGCGCGGAGCAATAGAGATAGCGCCTCTTGCATATATGAGAGGGCGTACCCTTGACGACAGCTTTATAATACTCGACGAAGCCCAAAACACTACTCCGGAGCAGATGAAGATGTTTCTTACACGTATCGGCTTTAATTCAAAAGCCATAGTTACCGGAGACATAACTCAGGTTGATTTGCCCGACGGCAAGCGCAGCGGACTCAAAGATGTTATCAGTGTTCTCAAAAACATTGATGATGTGGCATTTTGTTATCTCACAGAAAAAGACGTTGTGCGCCATCGCCTTGTTCAGCAAATTATCAAAGCTTATGAAAAACGTGATGAGCGTCGAAATAATCCCCGTTCCAAAGATAAATAACAGGAGAATTTTATGAATCACAAAATATATATCGAAGATGCAAGAGGTGGTGCTTCGCTTTCTGTTAAGCTTGTTGAGCTGCTCACCGAAACAGTTGACCAAACCTTGAAATATGAAAATATAGATAAAGACTGCTATGTAAGCATAACAATAGTAGAAGCAGACGAAATCAAAGAACTGAACGCAGAGCATCGCGGCATAGATTCTGTAACAGATGTTCTCTCTTTCCCTGTAGTTAACCTGATCGACGGTTCCGAATGTATCAATACCGGTGACTACTATGAGGGCAGACTAATTCTGGGTGATGTTATTCTTTGTGCTGACAGAGCAAAAGAGCAGGCCGAGGAATTTGGTCACAGCATAGAAAGGGAGTTTGGCTATCTCACATGCCATTCTATACTTCATCTCATAGGATATGACCATGAGGTGGAAACAGAACGCGAAGTTATGCGTCAAAAGGAAGAGGCTGTTATGGAGCTTCTCAGCCTAAAACGTGAAAAGAACTAACGAGGGGTTGTTAATATGTTAAAATTCAAATCAGGTTATGTAGGTATTATAGGCAGACCCAATGTTGGTAAGTCCACCTTGCTCAATAAAATGCTCGGTCAGAAAATAGCCATTATTTCTGCCAAGCCACAAACTACAAGAAGCAAAATATTGGCAATTATGTCAGACGCAGACAGTCAGGTCATATTTCTCGATACTCCCGGATTTCACACACCCAAAAATAAGCTTGGAGTTAACATGATGAAGGCTGTAGACTCTGCCATAGGTGACGTTGATATGCTTCTTATGGTAGTTGAACCCAAAAGCGAAGTGTCGCCAAACGAGCTAAAGATTATAGAAAAAATAGGGAATATTCCAACGATTCTTGTCATAAATAAAATTGATACAATAAAAAAAGAAGAGCTTCTTGCGTGCATAGATTCCTACTCAAAGCTGCATGACTTCAAGGAAGTTACATTTGTTAGTGCCCGTTCGGGAGAAGGTGTTGATTTTCTAAAAAAGCTTATCAAGGACACCCTTCCCGAAGGACCGATGTACTATCCCGAAGATATGGTAACCGATCAGCAGGAAAGACAGATTATTGCAGAAATAATCAGAGAAAAAATGCTAAACCTCTTAGACAAAGAAGTACCCCACGGCATAGCTATAGAGATTGTGAAGATGAAGCATCGCCAAAAGAACGGTGAGCCAATTTACGATATAAGTGCCAATATATATTGCGAAAAATCTTCACACAAAGGAATCATAATCGGAAGCGGAGGCAAAACTCTTAAAGAAATCGGCACAAGAGCTCGTCTTGATTCCGAAAAGCTTTTGTCAGCCAAGGTCTTTCTTGAGCTTTGGGTAAAGGTTAAAGCCGATTGGCGTAACTCCAATAATATGCTAAAGGAATTTGGACTCACCGAGCAATAGAATTATATTTTTGATAAAAACAGATTGCAATAAAACTACTTTGTTTTACTGCAATCTGTATGAGTTTTTGCGAAAATAATTTATCATTTGAATTTTAGAACATACACGTTTTTATTTAATCAACTCTTCTGCTTTACATATTATTCCATAATCGGCATATTCAAATATTCTTGCATTTTTGTCGGGATTTACGGCAATTACAGTGTGCGCATTTTCAATTGCACAAGTATGTTGTACCGCGCCCGAAATTCCAATGGCAACATAGACTTTTGGGCTTATTGTCTTTCCGGTTAAGCCTATTTGGTTTTCATACGATATTTTACCCATATCCACCAATGCTCTCGATGCGCCGACTTCGCCGCCGTATTTCTTAGATAAATTCTCTATTATATCTATGTTTTTAGCTATTCCTTTACCATATGCAATTACAATGTCATTGCTTTTTTCGTTACATCTTACCGTTGCCATTTGAGGCTTGGTGATGCATTTTATTTTGGCAGTGATGTTTCCTCCCCTTGCCGGACGGTACATATAGAGCGTTTCGCCGTCGGTTTCAAGGAAAGTACAGTCAGCGCACAATCCTGTTTGCAAAATTGCCGAACATATAGGAGCGTTTTTTCTTCCCCACAGGTCAGCATTCCACAGTATAACATTCGGGTTTTCTTCTATAGCTTTTTTAGCAATTTTAACCGGATCGGTTTCGGTTACAACTGTAACTTTTTCGGCAATTTCTTTTGCCTTTTGCGCAACTGTTTCACCGATTGCCCATGCCGATTGTAGCCTGATTTTGGATGAGACGGTTTCGGGTTTTATGTCTTCAACAGCAAGACTCTCTTTTATTACACTATCTAACTCATCAGGCAAAACAAAACGGCATTTTCTCCTTCCTCTCGCACCTTCAAATGTTTTTACAACGCGGGTAGGGGAGCCGGTCAGACCGCACCTTTGCACATCTGCCCCAATGTCTGCGGCTGTCAGTGTTTCAATCGGTTTTTTAACAGACCGTATCGACGGAAAACGAAGAGTGTTTATCCTTTCTATTGTCAGAACCGACGGATATCTTATCTTTTCTTTCCCAAATCGGGTTTCACATTCTTTAACAGAATATTTCATCACATTTGTAATTAGATTGTATCCAAGCATTTGTGACAAACAAGGTCCCACCTGCGCGGTGTCTCCGTCAATTGATTGTCTGCCGCAGATAACGAGGTCGGGATTTTCATTTTTAATAAAGCATGAGAGTGCGTATGCTGTTGCGAGCGTATCAGACCCCGCAAAGTCATTGTCACACAGCAGTACAATTCGGTTTACATCAAGCCTCGCCACTGCCTCCAATGCACTCATTGCCTTTTGAGGTCCCATACTAACCACGGTTATGTCTGCATTATCGGTGCCAAGAGCACATTCCAATGCACAAGCGTCAAAAGGATTTAATTCTCCGTTATAAATTTTTACACATACAACTATTTTCATATTATATTTCCTTAAATGTTTTAATCCATTCTCTTTTTTATTCAGTTATATATCGCAGCTATAAATAGGGGCAAGTGCATCATGAACAGCTTTGTGCTTTTTAAGAAGTATTGCATATTTTTTTGTATTTTCTTCGTTTGGCACAGTTTCCGACACAGTTTCACTACACTCATTAAGCGCATCCCGCAGGCTTTTCCAAAATCCTGCCGCAACACCTGCCATCATTGCTGTTCCAAAGGATGAATCGGTATTTTTCTTTTGTATAAGCGTTATACCGAGAGCATCTGCAGTAATCTGTCTCCACAGCTCTGATTTTGCACCTCCGCCAATGATAACAGCTTTTTTACTGTGGGGTATGCCTATTTTATCAAGTTCGCATAAGCAGATGAGAAGTGAAAGCGACACACCCTCAAGCACTGCTCTTGTAAAATGCTTTTTGGTATGACCTGATCTCACACCTATAAAGCTTGCACATAAATTGGGGTCTGCATATGGTGTAAGCTCTCCGTTTAGATATGGGTGATACATCAAACCGCCGCAGCCCACCTCAACCTCGGCGGCACCATCGTTTAGCGCTTCGTAATTTTCGCCAAAGGTATCTCTGTACCATCTGTATGATGAGGCACATGCCTTTGTGGCAGTTCCCGGATACCACATTCCCTCCGAAATGTGGGAATAATTTATAAGATTTTTGTCGGGGTATGCTTTGGCGGCAACAACGCATATTCTTCCGGCAGTAGCAAGCTTGACTGTCATATCGCCCTCGCTTACCCCGCCTGCGGCAAACACCTCCATCACGGTATCTGTTGTACCGCAGATAACTCTCGTGCCCACTGCAAGTCCTGTTTCAAAAGACGCTTTTTCGGTAACATAACCCACCGTATCCATTGGTGATACAACACTCGGAAGTATTGACACATCAATTCCGATAAGGTCACAAAGCTCTTTAGACCAGCACTGACGGTTATAGTCAAAAAGCATACTTCCCTCAGCCTCAATATTGTCTGTAACATAGTCATCGGTCAGCATATGACGCACATAGTCTTTTTCAAACATAATGTGTCTGATTTCAGACCATATCTCAGGCTCATTATTCTTTACCCAAAGCAAATGGGGCAGTGTCCATATTGTATCAACCTGATGAAGCACCTGAGACACAATTAACTCTCCGTAATTTTCTTTAAGATATTTAACTTCGCTGGTGCTTCGTGTATCAGTCCAATATATTGCGGGCCTGAGCACTTTAAAATCCTTGTCACAAAGCACCGAGGTGTGAGTTGCGGCATCAAGTGCAATACATTCAATGTCCAAAGCATTTATACCGGATATCTCAAGCAAAGCATGTATATTTTTTTTTGCTGCCTCATACCAGTCTGCCGGATTTTGCTCCGAACACTCCGGTGTTGGGTGATAGGTTTCGTATTCTACGGTATTTTCGGCCATGACAATGCCGTCATTACCAAGCAGTGTTGCTTTTGAAGCACCGCCCCCAAAGTCTATTCCCAATACATATTTCATTGTTGGTCACCTCACATAATATGTAATCCCATGCGCACAATCATGTAAAATCATATTGGGATTGAAGCAAATCAAACACATTTTGCCGCAATCCCATACAATTTTACTTTGCAGTTTGTTATTTATTGAGCCATGCATGATCCTCGTCGGTTGTCATAAAAAATCCTCTTACGGGACCTGCCATTATCCAAAGCATATAGTTTTTGTATCCCGGAGCAGAGTGAAATGGGTGATATCCCCTTGGAATTTCAACAAAATCCCCCGATTTAACAGTGTAGGTTTCGTCAACATCACCCTCCATTGTATAAACCTTTTGAATACCAAAGCCCTGCGGTTTGTCAAATTCATAATAATAAATTTCTTCTGTGTTAGCTTCTGTAGGCATATTCATGTCATCATGCTTGTGCGGTGGATAGCTTGACCACTGTCCGCCGTCTATCCAACATTCGCCAATATATATTTGGTCTGCCTCTACTCTTTCGTCGAGCACAAACATTGCATGACGCATCCAACCGGGCTTACCCAAATCTTTTTCCACAACATTTTCCGGCTTGATTAAAACGGGTTTGTGATCCTTTGCAGACGGACATTTTGTGACGCATATCGACACTTCACCTATACCCGTAATTGCAAATGGTGTGTTTCTCGGAATATATACACAAGTGGCATTTCCGTCAAATACAGTTTCTCTTTCGCCAATATTTTCATATTTGAAATCTTTGCCCTCAACAGTGCATTTTCCTCCTAAAATTAGAACACCGTACTCCTTGTTTTCTTCATCATATGACTTCTTATTGCCGTCTGCAAGCTTTACCATATCAATTTCAACATTTTGACAATATGAATTGTCCTTTGCAAAAATTTCAGACTTACCATATTTTTTGTTCCAGTTTCTTTTAAACATTTATTCCACGCTCCTCTAAAAATTCAAGTGTTTCTTCATATGCTGGCACTGCGGATCTGGCACCGATTTTGGTGCATTTTAGAGCAGATACCGCGCTTGAAAATATACATGCACTATAATAGCTCATTCCTTTTTGCACAGCAAACGCAAATGCACCGTGAAACACATCTCCCGACCCGTTTGTATCCAAAGCATCCACCTCAAATGCCGGATAAGACCTGCACTCGCTACCATCATATACAATACCGCCCTTTTTTCCCTGAGTGATAACCACTACAAGCGGATTATATTTGTCATACAATAGCTTTGCCGCATCTTTTGCCAGCTGTGTTCCGGTAATTGCAAGCGCATATTCTTCCGACGGAATAAGGATATCCACATGGGGCAGAAGCTGTTCTGTATCGTCATAAAGTCCGCCTGCATCATACAAAACCTTTACCCCGTTTTCGCGTGCGTATTTTGCACCCTCAACTGCCGCGTAGAGGTCGTTGCCGTCAACCATAAGAATCTCGGCGTTTCTAATTGCCTCAAGCTGTCTTTGGCTGAGCTTTAGCGGAGGAACATTTCCTTTGTCAAAAACGCAGGTTCTCGATTCTTTGTCCTTACATAAAAGCACATATGCCGAAAATGATGTATAACCGCTCAATGTTTCGATAAACTCTGTTGATACACCGTAGTGCTCAAAATCCTTTTTCAAAAACAATCCGTTTGCATCGTCGGTCATATTGCCGATATATGCACAGCTTGCGCCAAGCTTCGATGCGGCAACCAACCCCGTTGCACAAGGACCCCCGCCGCATATAAGGGTTGAGGCAGCTCTCATTTTTGTATCTTCTGCGGGATATGTGTTTAAGGTAAGTAAGGTGTCGCAAACATTTGCGCCTATTCCTACAATATTACTCATGCTTTCCCTTCAGCTCCCAAAAGTTTGATTTTTCCGAGTGCAAACTTCTTGACATTTTTAACTGCATCCTTCATAAACATATCTATGCCGACAAATTCTCTTGAGGTTTCAAACACCTGGTCGAGAAACGAATAGCATACATCTGTACCAAAGTTAATTTTTCTTATGCCGGCTTCAATTGCGGCAATAAGCTGATCATCGGGTACTCCGCTTCCGCCGTGAAGAACAAGAGCAGTTCCGGTTGCTTCATATATATCCTTTATTCTCTGAATGTCGAGCACCGGAGCCTGCTTGTAACGCCCGTGAGCAGTACCAACCATGATAGCAAGAGCATCCACACCTGTATCATCAACAAATTTTTTTGCTTCGTCAACCTTTGTGTATTCACACATTTTTTCATCGCTTACAGAGCCAACATGTCCGAGTTCACCCTCAACCTGCACATCTACAGCCTTGCAGAATTCTACAACCTTTTTGGTTTCGGCAATGTTTTCTTCAAGCTCAAGAGCTGATTTATCTATCATAATACCGGTAGCGCCCCAACGCAGAGCCCTCGATACTTCGTTTATTCCTGCGCCGTGATCTAAGTGAAAGCAAATCGGCACACTTGCTTTTTTTGCGGCAGCAATAACAATAGGTGATACATAATACCCTTCTTCATTTGTAAAAAGTCTTGAATAGCTCTGCACAATAATCGGGGCTTTGGCCTCTTCGGCAGCCTCCACAATCCCCATTGTAGTTTCCATATTATATACGTTAAATGCGGGAAGTGCAAAGCATTTTTCTTTTGCAATATCCAGAATTTCCTTAAAACTTACAAGCATTTAAGCACAGCCTCCTCAACGGTCAAAAGTTCCATTCCCTCAGGTTTGGTCATATTCATAAGTACATATTCGGCAGTGCACTCTGTAACCACAGTCTTGCAGTTCATGTTTTCTGCATTGAGCCATCTTCTTGAAGCAACATTTTTCATTATTTCGGGCATATATTCGTTCATAATAAGATTGCCGGCAAGAACTGTAGCTTTGCCGCATAGAAGCATTTCTTTAACATTGCCGCAGGCTGAGATTATTTCTCGTATGGGAGCTGTTTCTTCAAGCTCTCTTGCAAGGAGATAGCTGTCTTGAGGTGTAAGGTCTGCGCCAAAGTTTTTTACACTTAGCTTGCCATCCCTTATAAGTGATGCAACATATTCGGTAAATGTAACAATTTCAGCACCAAGCTCAATTCCCCACTCCTTGTATTCTCTTTTGAACAGCTTTGCATCGGCGGGGTCATAGCAAATGATTTTGTCATAATTCGAGAGCACCTTTGCGGCATTTTCCATAACGGCCTTTGTTTCTGCAACAGCACTTATCAAAAAGTTAATTGATGCACCGCTGTTAGGCTCGTTTGCCAATACGGTAAAGTCAACTCCTGCTTTTTTGAGTAGCTCAATTGCTTTTGCTGCTTTGTCAGGTGCCTTGAATGTGGCATCTTCGCCTATAAACAGAAGTGATTTTGAATCAACGAGCTCCTTTGCGGCATTGGTGAGTGCTTCGTCTTTGTCAAGACCGTACACATTGCCTTTTGCATCAAGATTTTCAAGCATTTTGAGTATGTATTCGGGGAGCTTCCCTTCAAGAGCTGCAAGCTGTCTGGCTTCCTTTGTAAACATTACCGGATCCCAGCCGGTAACACAGTCTTCAACACATGCACCGCAAAGTGCACATTCATACACATTGTTTATAATATCGTCAGAATATTCAATTGCATCACGTGCAACCATAGAGAGTCCGAGCGCTCTTGCTCGCGCGGTGTTTCTTTCTTGACCGGTTGCGTTGCCCACCGGGCAGATGTGTCTGCACATCCAGCAAAAACGGCAGGCATCCATATGATCCTTACTTTTTTGTGTAAAATTCATTGTCTTCTTCCTCCCTTATTATAATCCGAGCTTATAAGGATTAAGAATACCGTTGGGGTCGAGTTGCTTCTTAATGCCTTCAAACACCTGCATCGCAGGACCGTACTGCTCCTTCATGAGTCTGCCAAGCTTAATGCCCACTCCGTGATGGTCGTTTACCACACCGCCGTTTGCAAGAGCTGTTCTTACACCGCAGCTCCATATTTCGTTGTGCAGACGGAGAGCCTCGTGAGGATCATGAGGAACGTCTTTACCATCCACAATGAATCTGTCATAAATCATACAACCCCACTCATACCAGTGAGAGAAGTGGGCAATGAATTTTGCTTGAGGATAATTGGTTTCGATGGCTTTTTTCATTTCCCAGTATATGTTTTCTATTTTATCATATGGTGCGATTGTATCCATTGTACCAAAGCACTGAGGAATGTCCATCATATGACCGGGATAGAAGAATGTGATTTTTTCTTTCCACCATTTTTCGCCATATTCACTTCCAAGGTCCTCAACGTTGTATTTTGCAAAGGTTTCGAGCAAAATTTTTTCTTCAAGCTCAACCATTTCGGCAACGCCTTCAATAGCAATGTTCATAAATGCGCCCGGCTTTTCCACACCAACAATCTTTTTGATAAGAGATGCCGTTTCAGCTTCGTCATAAAGTCTCATTACCGAGGGCTTAAATTTTTGCAAAAGCTCTCTTCCTGCATTAAATGCGTCTGTCATATTGTGGAAAAGAAACGCTCTGAACTTTCTGAGCTCAGGCTGTTCATATATTCTCATTTGTGCCTTTGTCATGATACCCAGTGTGCCCTCGGAGCCAATGAAAATTTGGTTCAGGTCAGGTCCTGCGGCGTGCTTCGGAACAGGTGATGTGTAGATGATGTCACCGTTTGGAAGTACAACCTCCATCTGCATTACCATGTCGTCAATTTTGCCGTATTTGGTAGAAGATACACCGATACCTCTGTGAGCCAAAAATCCGCCCACGGTTGAGCAAGTGAGTGAAGATGGATAGTGCATTGTTGCATATCCTCTTTCGTTTGCTGCCCATTCGAGATGCTTGTATATTGTACCGGTTCCGCATTCTATATACATTGCCTTTTCATTAAAATCAGTAATTTGATTCATACGCTTTGTATCAAGCACTATACCTCCGCATACCGGAATGGCGCCGCCCTGGCTTCCGCCGCCGCCGCCCCATGTGGTAACGGGAATTTTGTAATAATTTGCAATTTTCAGCACAGCAGATGTTTCCTTTGCATCCTTCGGAGCTACCACAAAGTCGGCCTCCGGCATTCTGAGTCCTCTGTCTGCCCACATTCTGGAAAGCCAAAAAAAGTCTACACTGTGGGTTAGCTTGTCAATTGTTCTTGTCGAACAGTTTTCGCGTCCGACAGCATCCTCAAGCTCAGATGCTATCATGTCCATTAAAAAATCTTTCATGTCCGTTTCCTTTCATAATATTTATTTTGATTATATAATTAATATATTAATCAAAGTATAGCATATAAATATCAGAAATTCAAGCATTTTATGAAAAATATTTTCAATATTGTGCAAAATAATTAACAAAAAACCGCCGCAAAAATGAAAAATAATTTCAAAAAGGACGTTTTTGATATTAAAATAGATTGCCTTTATTTTTGACTTAGCTTTTTTATAACATAATCATATCCGCCTCGGCTGTGAACAAGAGTGCAGTTTGAGCAGTCCTTTATGCCACCCTTCGTATAGACAAAATTACCTCCGCATTCTTGACCCATGCCGTACAGCGGACAAAAGCAGAACATACAGTTAAAAAAATCCCCCTGCATTTTGTGACACGGAAAGTATTCGCATTGCGCATTTTTAAAATACCTGCTGTTGTTCATCCAATCTCTCCCAATCTTCAATAAGCGGCAAAGCCGCGTCATTCAACGTTTTCAGTGGGAGATTGAACTCCCACTGAAAAAATTAAATGTCACCCGCCGCCTATAGAGGCGGGGGACATCTTAATTTAGTTATATTTTTCGAGCTGTTTTATTAGATATGAAATTATTATATACAATTTTTATATTATTGTCAATTTAAATTCCTATGCTTCTGTTATATATAATTTATCTCAATTTTAAGTGAAATTTTGTAAATCTAACCCTCAAAAGGACTTGAATCTTTCCGCTTAATGTGTTATAATAGCCACGATTAGCGCATTGCGCAAACATGTATTTAGACGGATATGAAATAAAGGAGAGATTTAATGAAAAGAGCCAAAAAATTCCTTAACCGATTAAGTACCATTAGGCTTTTGCTGCTCACAATAGCAGGTTTTGTAAATGCATTTGGAATAACGGTTTTTCTAAGTCCCGTAAAGCTGTATGACAGCGGCATTTCAGGTACTTCTATGCTCCTTTCGCAAATAACTCCCGACAGATTTTCACTATCCTTTTTTCTTTTGACAATTAATATCCCGCTTTTTATTTTTGGCTGCAAAAAGCAAGGAAAGCTTTTTACTTTGTATTCTCTCTATGCAGTAGCAATGTATTCTCTCGGAGCATGGCTTATAACAGACGTTTTGCCGATTGATGTGTCATTTGTATCTCCTCTTGCAGGCAACGACCTTTTGCTTTGTGCACTGTTTGGCGGTATCATATCAGGTATAGGCAGTGGCATGACAATCCGTTTTGGCGGTGCGATTGACGGTGTTGATGTTATGTCTGTTATCTTTTCCAAAAGGCTGGGTGTTACCGTTGGCACGTTTATAATGGCTTACAATGTCATTTTGTATATTATTGCCGGTCTCATTATGGATAGCTGGATTTTGCCTCTTTATTCTATTGTAACCTATGGTGCCGGGCTCAAAATGATAGACTTTATTGTAGAGGGTGTCGACCGCTCAAAGGCGGCTATGATAATAACGACAAAACCCGATGAAATTTGCTCAGAGCTCACCGCCACCTTTGAATGCGGCATAACCATAATCCCTGTCAAAGGCGGCTATTCGGGTGACAACAAAACAATGATATATTTTATAGTCAACCGTTTTCAAATATCAAAAATGAGAGATATTGTCCATGATGTGGACAGCGGCGCATTTATAACTATTACAGAAGTAGCCGATGTTTTTAAAGCAAATATAGATAAATGACTCAGAAAGAAGGCACAAACATGAAATCATACTACGGAGTAGATGTCAATCAAAAAAGAGAAAAGCTGATGAACAGTAAAGCTGCAAAGCCTTTTATTGATGAAATAATTGCGAGCGCAGATGAGGCAATAACAGAGGATAGCCCGGCATTTAAAATCAGCGATTATGTATTGTATTACGAAACCGGCAACAGAACGGTTTTTGAAAAAGGATATTTTGACCGCAGAAGAAAATGCAATAATATAATGATGGCATACTGGCTTACCCAAAACGATAAATATCTCAAGCCTCTTGCTGACTATATATCATATATTTGCGACGAATTTACCTGGTGCTTGCCGGCACATGCTGAGTTACCCGCCCGTCTCTCGCGCCGCACTATAGAACATGTTGATTTGTTTCAGGCAGAAACAGCGCGCCTCTTTGCAGAAATTGTTATGTGTGTGGGCGAAAAACTGCCGGAATATATAACAGACAGAATGTCATACGAAATAAACCGCAGGATTTTTCCTACTTTAGAAAATAACGAGGCATTTGAAATTGTAAATCATGTTTTGAAAAAGAAAGAAAAATATTCCTGGGAAGACTGCAAAATGAACTGGGCAACGGTCTGCGGTGCCGGTTGCACAATGGCGGCACTGTATTTCGGTTCCGATGAACAAAAAGAAAAGTTTGTCAATCGTTTTATCGGTTGTCTTGACAGCTATCTCGAGGGAATTGGAGATGACGGCTGCTGTCAGGAGGGCATGGCATACTGGGGCTACGGCTTCAGTCATTTTGTGATTTTAGCTCAGGCGGTAAAGGAATACACCTGCGGCAGAATAAATTATTTTGATAACCCCAAGGTAAAAGAGCTTGCACTTTTCCCTCAGAGAGTGAGAATGTCTGATTCAAAGGTAGCTTCTTTTTCCGATGGAGGAGAGCTTTTTAGATTTAAAATCGGTCTGATTTCATTTTTAAAATCCATATACAGCGAAGTTGTTTTACCCGATTTGAAATACGGAACCCGTCAGGGAAATGTAGATTCAGTGTCAGAGCTTTTATGGTTTGATGAAAATTACCGCTTTGAAGGCAGAATATATGCAACCACCTATCTTGCCGACAGCCGGTGGTACATAAGTCAGCATGATTCCTATAGCTTTGCGGCTAAGGGTGGTCACAACGATGAACCTCATAATCACAACGATATCGGATCCTTTATGATAACAGTAGGGGAGGAAACGGTTATTTCTGATTTGGGCTGCGGTGAATATGTCAAAGAAACCTTTATGGCAGAAACAAGATATTCTTTTTTGCAAAATAGTTCAAGAGGTCATAGCGTCCCAATAATAAATGGCGAGTTTCAGCACGAAGGAGCAGAGTATAGTGCCAAAAACGTTAGGGCATCAGATAACGAATTTGAGCTTGATATTGAGGGCGCATATTCAAATGGTATTGTAGACAGAATAAACCGACTTTTTGTGCTTAGTGACAACAAAGTCCTGTTAAAAGACGTTTTTTCTTTTTCACCTGCAACCAAATCAATAAATGAGCGCTTTGTCAGCAAATTGGAGCCTAAGCTTTCAGACGGATGTATTGATTTTGGATTTTCTCGTATTTTGTATGATGACGATAAATACCAAGCATCGGTCAGCACCGAGACTTATGTGGCACATAACGGAATTGATATTGTGACGGTTTATTTGATTGATATTTCAGCCAAAAACCCAACAGAGACTGTATTTGAGTTTGAATTTGTGGTTTGACGTTTCAAATGAGAAAAGTACGGCAGTGACAATTCATTGTTTGTAACTAAAGTCACAAAATAACTAAAACGGGCAGTCGGTAAAATCGGCTGCCCGTTTCAAAATACGATATAACTAAATTAAATGTCACCCGCCTCTATAGGCGGCGGGTGACATTTAATTTTTTCAGTGGGAGTTCAATCTCCCACTGAAAACGTTGAATGACGCGGCTTTGCCGCTTATTGAATTTTTATGCTGTTACAATCTTGCTTGCATCCTGCAACCCAAGATATTCAATTGCTTCTTCTCTCATTTTATATTTCAGAATTTTTCCTGCGGCATTCATTGGGAAGCCTTCAACAAATCTGATATATTTGGGTACCTTGTGCTTAGCAATATGAGATACAATATACTCTCTGAGCTCCTCTATTGTAAGGCTTGAGCCTTCTTTCGGAACAACGCATGCCATAGCTTCCTCGCCATACTGCTTGTCGGGCACACCAATAACCTGGACGTCACTTACCTCAGGATGGGTGTATATAAAATCTTCAATTTCCTTAGGATAGAGGTTTTCACCTCCGCGGATAATCATATCCTTTATTCTGCCGGTGATTTTGTAATATCCTTCAGGTGTTCTTCTTGCAAGGTCACCCGAGTGAAGCCATCCGTCTTCGTCAATTGCAGCTGCGGTTGCAGCGGGCATCTTGTAGTAGCCCTTCATGATGTTATAGCCCCTTGCCACGAACTCCCCATCAACATTATCGGGCAAATCTTCTCCGGTTTCGGGATCCACAATCTTGCATTCCACACCGAATATCGGTCCGCCCACAGTATTTACTCTGGTTTCGATAGAGTCGGTGGTCTTGCTCATTGTGGTAGCGGGGGAGGCCTCTGTCTGACCGTAGGTTATGCATATTTCGGGCATATGCATTTTTTCGATAACCTCTTTCATGGTCTGAATCGGGCAAGGCGAACCTGCCATAATTCCTGTTCTCATGTGGGAGAAATCGGTTTTGTCAAAATCCTCGTGACTGAGCATTGCAATAAACATAGTCGGAACACCGTGGAAGCAGGTTATTTTTTCCTTTGTAATGCATGCCAAGCTTTTTCTTGGCGAAAATGCCGGAATGGGCGACATTGTAACACCGTGTGTCATTGATGCGGTCATAGCAAGAACCATTCCAAAGCAATGGAACATGGGTACCTGAATCATCATTCGGTCGGCAGTTGACAAATCCATACAGTCACCAATTGCTTTGCCGTTGTTTACAACATTGTAGTGAGTGAGCATAACTCCCTTGGGGAAGCCCGTAGTACCCGATGTATATTGCATATTGCACACATCGTTTTTGTTAACTGCGGCAGCCCTTCTGTATACTTCCTCCAGCGGTACCTCGTCTGCTCTCTGAAGTGCCTGATACCATGTGTAGCATCCCGGAACCTCGCAGTCAACCGTAATAACATTTCTGAGAAATGGCAGCTTTCTTGAGTGAAGCTGCTGACCCGGTTTAAGATCTGCAAGCTCGGGGCATAGCTCCTGAATTATTTCTATGTAGTTGCTGGTTTTAAATCCGTCAATCATTACCAGAGTGTGGGTATCCGACTGCTTGAGCAGATATTCAGCCTCATATACCTTATATGCAGTATTAACGGTTACAAGCACCGCACCGATTTTAACGGTAGCCCAAAATGTGATATACCATGCCGGCACATTTGTTGCCCATATTGCAACATGGTCTCCGGGTTTTACACCCATTGCAATAAGTGCTCTTGCAAAGGTGTCCACATCGTCTCTGAATTCAGTGTATGTTCTGGTATAATCAAGAGTGGTGTATCTGAATGCATATTGATCGGGAAATTCTTCAACCATTCGGTCAAGCACCTGAGGAAATGTGAGATCTATAATGGTTTCTTTCGGCCACACATATTTTCCGGTGCCGGCGTTGTTGTCCTGAAGTCTGGAATTGTGACCGGTGTTTCCTGTGTAAGCTCTCATATAATCAACAAAGTTTGGAAATATTATGCATGCATCTGTCAAATCGGGATACCATCTTTTAACCCACTCAAGAGTAACATATCCTTCGTAGTTTATGGATTTCAGTGCGAGCATAATGTCATTGAGAGGCAAATCTCCCTCGCCAATTATTTTATATGTCACATTTCCGTCTGCATCTGTCACAGAGTCTTTAACATGAACATGCTTTATGTATGCGCCCAAATTTGTCAGCGTAGTCTCGGGACTTTCGCCAAAAAATCTGTAAGGATGGTGCGAATCCCATAGAGCTGCAACATTGTCACTTGCCACTTTGTTTAACAGATTGCATAGCCTTTCGGTATCGGCATACACACCGTTTGTTTCAACAAGCAAGGTAACACTGCTTTCTTCTGCATAGGGCACAAGCTCTTTTATTCTTTCGCATACGGCATCGTCGTCAACCTCACCGTTGGGTTTTTCGTGAAGGTCGCCGAGAATTCTGATATATTTTGCTCCCACCTTGGAAGCAATTGATATGTACGATAGAATTTCCGCTTTGGTTTCTTCCCATAGCTCGTCTGATTTCAGACATCCGCCCGTTGACAGACAGGGAATCTCAATTTTCATTTTTTTAAGTTTTTCAGCGGTTTCATCACATTTGTCATGACTAAAGGGTGATTTTGATTCATCTTCTCGGATATGACGCACTTCAATACCATCAAATCCCAGATCAGTTGCCATTGTGAAAATATCCTTCCATTCATAATTAGGGCAACAGAGTGTTGAAAACGCGATTTTCATTACACATTATCCTTTCTGCGTATGGCCAGATTATAATTTCAGATTCTTTATAGTAAAAAATAATAAACTAAACTTAATTATATCAAATCAGTATTTTTTTGTCAACATTTGAAACTTGCTTTTATTGACTTTTACCTTATACAATGTTAAAATATAATAGCTATATATTATATATGTTAAAATTGTAAAACTAAGCATTTGGGAGAATGTATATGAAAAATATATCTGTTATGCATATTGCCGATATGCATCTCGGCACGCAAATATCTCAGTTTGATGCAAAAAAAAATATAACAAGAATGTTCGAAATACAAAGCACTGCACTTTCTGTACTCAAATCTGCATCGGATTATGATGTGGTTTTGCTTCCCGGTGATGTATTCGATTTATCCGATACTCCGGAGCACATTGCAGATATGTTTTTGAATGCAGTTGCATCATGTTCCGACACTCGCTTTTTTTACTCTTGCGGCAACCATGACCCATTTGTTACTCCTGTTGTTGACTACTGCGTGCGCAATTGCCCGCCCAATCTTCATATATTTGGATTTGAGCAGGTAGAGTGTATTACGGTAGAAGAATTGGGGGTGAGGGTTTATGGCATATCCTTCGGTCAGAACCATACCCCCGAAGCACTTCTGAAGTTTTGCAAAAGATGTGACCCTTCATACATAAACCTCCTCTGTGTTCACGGTGTAATCGGTAACGTTGAAGGCGAGCCATACAATCCGATTTCCATTTCGGATGTAGAGGCATGCGGCTTTGATTATATGGCGCTCGGTCATGTACACAGCTTTTCGGGCATACAAAAAAGCGGTACACTTACCTATGCATATAGCGGTAACACAGAGCCAAGGCGTTTTGACGAATGTGGGGCAAAAGGCATAATTTGCGGCACTGTAGCTAAAAATGATATTGATCTTCATTTCAAACCCGTGTGCAAAAGACAATATGTTGAAAAAAAGGTTGATATATCTGATTTTCATGATTATTCATCACTTATCTGTTCACTGTCTGATTTGGCAGATAACCGCGATTATATTTATCACTATAAGCTTGAGGGAATAAATAACATAGCATCATCACTGAATACAGAGCTTATTGAACGTCATATCGATGTTTTCGGCTCCAGAATTACCGACTTTACCCGAAGACCTTATGAAATAAGCGATTTTTCCGAAGAACTGACACTCAAGGGCGAGTGTGCACGCGAAACCATCAGGTTGTGTCAAAATTCTGATGAAAAGAAGCGCGATTTGTATCAAAAAGCCTGCCATATGGTTTTCGATCTTCTTGACAAAAGGAGTGACAGCAATGACCGTTGATAAAATCAACATAACAAGCTTTGGTAAGCTGTCTGATGTTTGCATTGTACCTGCCGCGGGGCTAAATGTAATATTTGCTCCCAACGAAAGCGGTAAAACCACTATATTGTCGTTTATAAAATTTATTTTATACGGTACAAAACTAAAAAAAAGAAAAGGAGACCTCAGCTTTAAAGAAAGATATATGCCTTGGAGCGGTTTACCCATGAGCGGGAGTATAGAAATAACCCATTTTGGAAAAAAATATATTATAAGCCGCACAGAGGGCACCGGCATCAAAAAGCTCGAAATCAGAAATCTGTCCTCCGGTGAACTTGTTAACATTACAGAGGATCCGGGAAAATATTTTTTTTCTGTTGGAGAAAAAGCCTTTTCCGATTCGTGCTTTGTAACAGATATATTATCGGGTTCGGATGTCGACGGAGACCTTGTTTCCATGATATCACAGGGCAATACCGATTCGGTATCCTACACAAAGGCTCGCTCCGAGCTTGAAGAAAGGCTTGCGCGGCTTTCTTCATCCAAGCGTTCGAGCTCCGAGCTTAGTATTGTAAATCGCGAAAAAGAAAAATACGAAAAAGAGCTTATTGATATAAAGAAAGATTTGACGGAGATTGACATCCAAATTCGTAAATCAGAAAAAAGAATTGCTGAACTTTTGCATATAATATCTGATGAAGACAAAAAAATTAACGAGGCAGAAGCTATGAATGCAAGCAGTCGGCTGAGTGAACTTATTGCAGACATACGAAGCGAAGAAGAAAATAACCAAAAGCTGAAAAATCAGCTTTCCGAAGCAAATACCGTGGCAAAAAACGACAATACGGATAAGCATTCTGCAAAATCCAAATCTTCACATATTCGTTCGTTTGTCAAAAGACAGATAGTTTTTCTTTCGCTTTTTACTGTGTGCTTGGTGCTTGGTTTAGTTTTTTTGCATCGTTCTTTTGCTGCAACCATTATGACATTTGCTTTGTCGGGATTTTTTGCACTGCTTGGCCTATACGAATTTTTGGCATTGAGCCAAACGAAAAGAAAAGTACATGATAGAGAGAATCAGACTCCTTTATCAGCTTTTGTAGAAGAACAGATCAAATTGTCAAATGCAAGGATAAAAAAGCTAAGCAGTGACATTTCTGAGCTTCAAAATTCAGGTGTTACACCTCTATGTACTGCTCAACATAACATAAAAAGTATAAATTACTTTACAAAATCAGAAATAAATGGTATAATAGATAACAGAGATAACCATATCAAGGAACTCCAAATGCTGAAAATGCAGAATTCCTCTGCACTTTCAAAGCGTGCATCAATTCTCGACCGACAGCTTCGTGCCAAAGCACATGCACAGGATTTGGCTATCCGCGAAAGTGATATATATTCCAAGGCAGAGCTTTTGAACACATCAATCGCGATTCTCGATGCTGCATTTGCAAAAATGAGAGATACATTTGCACCTGAGCTTTCCAAAAAGGCATATGCAATTTTGTCGCGTGTTTCTCCCGATAGCTGTGCGCAAATTTTGACTGACGAAAAATTCAATGCCATGATAAAGATAGGCAATGAGTACAAAGATGCAAAATCGCTCAGTCGTGGGACCTGCGACCTACTGTACATATCGCTGAGGCTTGCCGTGTGCGATTTTTTGTCTCGGTCAGACAATGCACCTGTGTTTTTTGATGATGTTCTGGCTTTCTTTGACGACAACAGATGCGATAATATACTAAAGTTTTTTTATGAGATTTCCGCCGACAGACAGATTTTTCTGTGCACCTGCCGCAGGAGAGAGGCACATTTTTATGCAGGATATACCGATGTATGCTTAATCGGTCTTTAGAAAGGATGATAATAATGGCAATTGCAGAATTTGAGCTTGCAAAAGGCAATGTGATTATTGATTCGGAGGTTATTGCCCGCATTGCAGGCTATGCTGCCACAATGTCCTACGGTGTTGTCGGTATGGCATACCGCTCCAAAACAGACAGTATGGCAAGCTTACTGAAAAAAGAAAATATTACTAAGGGAATAAAGGTTCAAATTTCAACCGATAATATAATTTCTGTTGATATTCATGTTATCATAGAATACGGAGTTAATATCAATGTTATCGGTAAAAGCATTATGCAAAACGTAAAATATCAGATAAGCCACATGACAGGCCTCGATGTTGGGCAAGTCAACGTATGTGTAGAAGGCTTCAGGGTTCAGGAACAGGAGTGAATCAATTGCTTAGAGAAATAAATTCCGGCATACTGGTAGATATGTTTGTATCGGGTGCCAATAATCTTATCAACCACAGGCAGCAGGTTGATGATATGAACGTTTTTCCCGTGCCCGACGGCGACACGGGTACCAATATGTCAATGACAATGAGATCTTGTGTTGCAGGTCTCAAGGCCAACAGAAACACCACGGTTGCAAATGTTGCAAAATCTGTTGCCAACGATACCTTGAGAGGTGCCAGAGGCAATTCCGGTGTAATACTTTCACAGCTCATGAGAGGCTTCAAAAAGGCATTTGAAGGGGCTGCAACCTGCGATGTTGCACTGTGGGCAAAGGCGTTCAAAGCTGCTGCCGACTGTGCTTATCGTGCTGTTATGAAGCCGACCGAGGGTACAATTTTGACCGTTGCGCGTGAAATGAGCGAAACAGCGTTAAAGTATGCTGACGAATTTGAAGATTTCAACGATTTTTTTGCACTTATTGTCGATGCCGGCAATAAGGCTCTTGCAAAAACGCCGGAGCTTCTTCCCAAGCTTAAGCAGGCGGGTGTTTTGGATTCGGGCGGCCAGGGGCTCATGTACATTATTGAGGGAATGTATTATTATGTTTCCAAAAATAAGATAATAGAGCTTGACGAGAGCGAAGATGATATATCTTCCGCAGAGGTGCATACCGAGCAGGAGAATATCAAATTTGCTTATTGCACCGAGTGTATTATAGACAAAAAGCATAAAGGGAAGTCTGCCTTTAAGTTCAAAGCTGCCGTTGAAGTGCTGGGTGACAGTATGGTTATTGTGGATGATGATGATATTGTAAAGCTCCATATCCACACCAACGATCCCCATGTTGTGCTCGGCGAGGCTTTAAAGGTGGGTTCGCTATCCAGTGTAAAAATAGAAAATATGCGTTTGCAGCATGAGGATATTCTAAATGCCGCATATAAAAAAACAGAAGCATATACCGCACCGGCAGAAAAAACAAAATACGCTTTTGTTTCGGTTGCGGTTGGAGAGGGCATAGTCAATATTCTTAAAGACATCGGCATAACTGCCGTTATTGAGGGCGGTCAGACAATGAACCCCAGCACCGATGATATACTCTCTGCAATCAATTCAATCAATTCAGACAATATTTTTGTTTTTCCAAATAACAAGAATGTTATCATGTCTGCCCGGCAGGCGGCAGAGCTCTCAAACAAAAATGTTATTGTGATTCCCACCACAGCCGTAACGCAGACTATGAGCTGCATGCTTATGTTTGACAAAGATGCAGAGCCTTTAGCAAATGAAGAAGCATTCGGTGATGTTTTATCCTGTGTGAAATCTGCTCAGGTTACCAATGCAGTAAGAGATACCTCTGTTGATGGAATCGATATCAAAGAGGGTGAATATCTTTCTATTGTAGATGGCAAAATCAAAGCATCGGAGCAAAGCATCGAGAGTGCGGCTTTGACGGCTCTGAAGCTCATGATCGACGAAGACAGTGCCGCTGTTTCGGTATTTTACGGTGCAGATGTCAGCGAGAAGGATGCACAGCAGCTTGCAAAAAAAGCGGAAGAGCTTTACCCCGAATGTGATATAATATTAAACCGCGGAGCTCAACCCGTGTACCACTATCTTATTTCTGTAGAATAATTTTTTAGAAAAGATGCCACACGGCATCTTTTCGTTGGATATACGAGGGATTTTCATGACAGATAAATTCAATTTGCAAACAGAATATCTCAATTCGCCAATAACTGTTCTCAAAGGAATCGGTCCAAAAAAAGCCGAGCTTTTTTCAAAGCTTGGTATACATACCGTTTGGGATATGGTATACTATTTTCCGTCAAATTACGAAGATCGCAGGACCTTTCGCAAAATATGCGATCTCACTGCCGGTGAGCTTTGCTGTATCAAAATAAGACCTCTCCGTCAGATTGTAGAAAAGCGCTTAAAGCCAAAGCTTTCACTTTTTTTGCTCTATGGCTCCGATGGTCACGACAATATTGTTGTCAAGTGGTTTTCTGCACCCTTTTCAAAGCCAAAAATTTTGCCCGGGCATCTTTATAACGTGTACGGTATGCTTTCTGTTCAAAACATCAAAAAAGAATTTGATATGCGCTATATAGAGGACGAAAACAAGGCTCGACATACCGGAGTTATTGTGCCGGTATACCGCGCAACAGCCGGGCTCAGTGTAAAGACAATTTCAGAGGCTGTATCGTTGGCTGTAAGCGGTGTGAATGAGCTTCCCGACTGTCTGCCGGATTATGTTAAAAAAGAAAATAAGCTCATCAGTGTAACAGAGGCTGTCAGAACAATGCATAGCCCAAATAGCTTCGAGGCATTGCAGACTGCGCACGACCGTCTTGCGTTTGAAGAGCTTTTTGTTCTAAGTTTGGCTCTATCTTCCATAAAGGAACGCCGCATCGATAAAAAAGGCATAGCAATCTATGCAGCGTCATACGTAAGAGAATATGCATCAAGGCTGCCCTTTGAGCTTACCAACGGTCAGAAGCAGGCCATAAATGAAATCTGCTCCGACCTTGCCGGCGGCAAACCAATGAATCGCCTTGTTCAGGGTGATGTCGGCTGCGGAAAAACAGCCGTAGCCGCCGCTGTAATGTATGCAGTATCCAAGGCGGGATTTCAGTCAGCGTTCATGGCACCTACCGAAATTCTTGCGCGTCAGCATTATTCCACCCTTCAAAAGCTGCTTGGCAGCAGCATAAAAATAGCCGTTTTCACTTCTTCTGTCAAAAATAAAAAACAACTAATCGAAGATATAGCAAACGGCAAATATGACGTTGTGGTCGGAACTCATGCTCTTATAGAAGATAATGTGTCTTTCTCAAGGCTTGCACTTTGTATAACCGACGAACAGCACCGTTTTGGCGTAAATCAAAGAGCAATTCTCACTTCAAAGGGTAAATCAGCCCATGTTCTTGTAATGAGTGCAACCCCCATCCCGCGCACTCTCTCGCTTATTCTATACGGTGACCTCGATATTTCGGTTATCAAATCCATGCCGAAGGGCAGACAGGCAATAGAAACCTACCATATAAAACCATCTGTACGAGAACGTGCATATGGCTTTTTAAAAAAAGAAGTTGCGTCAGGTCATCAGTGCTACGTTGTGTGTCCGCTTGTTGAGGATTCAGAGTCGATAGAGGCAGCCTCTGTCGAAAACACACTTTCTTATCTCAGAGACGTGGCACTTCGCGGACTGAGGGTAGAATGTGTACACGGCAAAATGAAAGCCGAAGAAAAAGATGAAATAATGATGCGCTTCAAAGACGGCCAGATCGATGTCCTCGTTTCCACCACCGTAATTGAGGTTGGTGTTGATGTTCCGGGTGCTACCGTCATGCTTATCGAAAATGCCGAACGATTTGGCCTTTCTCAGCTTCATCAGCTCCGCGGCAGAGTGGGCAGAGGAGATGCAAAGTCTTATTGCATCTTGATTTCCGAATGCAGCACCGACAACTGTAAAGAACGAATGAAGATTATGACCGAAAGCACCGACGGCTTTGTAATATCCCAAAAGGATCTGGAGCTTCGCGGTAGCGGACAGTTCTTTGGCACCAAACAGCATGGTGTGCCCGAGCTCAAGGTTGCCAATCTTTTTTCCGACAGTGAAATAATGCAAAAGGCAGTTGCGGCGGCATCACTCATAATCGCCGAAGACCCCTCGCTTTCATCACCGGAGCTTGCCAATGTAAAGGGCAGAATACAGAGTCTTTTTTCGGATTTTGAGGGTAAGGATATTTTTAATTGACGGCTAATATTACATTAATATTAATATTTTGCAAAAAAGACTTGAATTATCTACATATTGTGGTATAATTGATAATAAAACTACATTTTGAGGTGTTATATGTTTGACAAATTGTCGTTTGTAGAAGACAGATTTACAGACCTTGAGAACAAAATCAGCGACCCCGAGGTTATATCAGATCAAGAGCTTTGGCGCAAGCTTTGCAAAGAACATTCCGATATTGCTCCAATAGTAGAAAAATACCGCGAATACAAGGCTCTTAACGAAAATATAGAAGAAGCTGCTCTTATGCTTGAGGAGCCCGGTCTCGATAAAGAAGAAAAAGAGATGATAGAAGAAGAGGTTTCCAACAGCAAAAGGCAGATAGAAAGAGTATGTGAAGAAATAAAAGTTCTTCTTCTTCCCAAAGACCCCAACGACGACAAAAACGTTATTGTTGAAATCAGAGGCGGTACCGGCGGTGATGAGGCGGCACTTTTTGCGGCCGACCTTCTCAGGATGTACTCAATGTATGCCGAAAACAAGCACTGGAGGGTTGAGATTCTCTCCGCCAATGAGACTGACATTGGGGGCTACAAAGAAGTAACCTTTGCCATAAACGGTGACAGTGCATACAGCCGTCTCAAGTTTGAAAGCGGTGTTCACCGAGTTCAGCGTATTCCGTCAACCGAATCCGGCGGCAGAATACACACATCCGCTGCAACTGTTGCAGTGCTTCCCGAGGTTGAAGATGTAGAAGTAGAAATAAATCAAAATGATTTGAGGATTGATGTTTTCCGCGCGGGCGGCCCCGGCGGTCAATGTGTCAACACTACCGACTCCGCAGTCCGCATAACTCATATTCCAACCGGAGTTGTGGTGTCTTGCCAGGATGAAAAATCCCAGCACAAAAACAAGGATAAAGCCATGAAGATACTCCGTTCCAGAGTGTACGACATGATGCTTCAAAAGCAAAATGACGCTATCTCTCAAGAACGAAGAAGTCAAGTTGGCTCAGGTGATAGAAGTGAGCGTATTCGTACCTACAATTTTCCTCAGGGCAGAGTTACCGACCATCGTATCGGTCTCACTCTCCACAGGCTCGATTCCGTTATGAACGGTGACCTCGATGAAATTATAGATGCACTTATCACCTCCGACCAGAGCGAAAAGCTCAAAATGAATGAGAATTAGCAGGAAGTGTTAAAATGACTACAAAAATAATCACGCCCGACCGCATTGAAGAAGCGGCAAGCTGTCTAAAAAGCGGCGGAACAGTGGTTTTCCCTACCGAAACGGTATATGGGCTTGGCGGTGATGCAACAAACAGTCTTGCCGTAGACAAAATATATAGGGCAAAAGGCCGCCCGGGAGATAATCCTCTTATAGTACATATATCAGATATATCTCAGCTAAGCACTCTTGTGTCAGAGATTTCTCCAAAGGCACAGCTCCTCATAGATCGTTTTTGGCCCGGCCCTCTGACGCTGATTTTCAAAAAGCACCCCTTGGTAATTTCAAAGATTACTGCGGGACGCGATACAGTTGCAGTCAGATTTCCCTCAAACCCAATAGCCCAAAAACTCATAAATTTAAGCCGAACCGTGGTTGCGGCTCCAAGTGCCAATCTTTCCGGCAGCCCAAGTCCCACAGTTTGTGCTGATGTTATAGATGATCTAAACGGCAGGGTAGATTATATAATAGATGGCACCGGATGTGAAATAGGTCTTGAGTCTACAGTGGCCGACGTTTCATCAGGCGAAACTGTCATACTACGTCCTGGCGCAGTCACACTTGAAATGATAAAAGAGCTCATCCCCGATGCATATCTTGATTCGGGTCTCATCGATCAAGACAGTATACCCAAGTGCCCCGGTCAAAAATACACTCACTATTCTCCAAAGGCAAAGGTGATTGTTGTCCAGGGCAAAAAAGATGCAGTCCACAGTTTCATACAAGCCAAGCTCACCGAGTGTGATTTGTGCGGCGTTCTCACATATCGCGGCGGATCCTACACCGGAGCTTCACTTGTGCTTGATGCCGGAGATGATATGAATTCCTATGCACACAATCTTTTTTCTCATCTTCGCACCTTTGACAAACACGGTGTCCACACCGTATTTGCGGAGTTTGAGGTCGAAGAAGGAATGGGCACCGCAGTTCGCAACCGATTGTACAAGTCATCCGGACACACTATTATAGAGGTATGATATATGAATATTATTTTTGTCTGTACGGGCAATACCTGCCGCAGTCCCATGGCAGAAGGGCTTTTCAAAAAGCGTTTGCCCCATATTAGTGATATAACGGTAAGCTCAAGAGGTCTTGCCGCATCAACCGGTTCACCGGCATCCGAAAATTCGGTCATAGCCGCATCCGAACTCGGGGCAGATATATCGGGGCACAAAGCCGCAATGCTCTCGCTTCAGGATGTTGAAGCTGCAGATTTCATATTTACAATGACATCGTCTCAGGCACAAATGCTAAAAACCATGGTGCCGCAATATGCAGATAAAATTTACTCTGTAGCAGAATATTCAGACTGCGAAGACATATCCGACCCCTACGGCGGCGATATCGAAAAATACCGACGCTGCGCCACGGATATCGACTCGGCTGTCGACGTAATATATCAAAAAATACAGGAAAATATGCAATGAATATAATATACACTAAGCTTTCAAAGGAACATCTCGACTCCATAGCTGCTCTCGACAAGCTATGTTTTACTCTCTGCTGGAGCCGGGCACTTTTTGAAAGCGAGCTTTCAAATATAAATGCCCATTATACAGTAGCCATATGCGACGGCAAAGTTGTCGGATATGTGGGCATTGTGTGCGTGGCAGGGGAGGGCAGTATCACAAATATAGCTGTTCATCCCGATTATCGCAATCATGGCATTGCAACCTGTCTTCTTGATATGATATTAAATTTTGCAGACGAAAACGAGCTTGAATTTGTCACGCTTGAAGTGCGCGAATCAAATATAAATGCCATACATTTGTATGAGAAGTTCGGCTTCGAAACGGTTGGCAAAAGAAAAAACTATTACTCCGACAATCACGAGACGGCACTTCTCATGACAAAATATACCATTCATCAATCAACGTAAGGCGGTGATAAATTGTCTTTAATACTTGCAATTGAATCTTCATGTGATGAAACGGCTGCCGCCGTTGTAAAAGACGGCAGAACAGTTTTGTCCAACGTAATTTCCACCCAGATAGAAACTCACAAAAAGTTCGGAGGTGTGGTTCCCGAGGTTGCCTCGCGCAAGCATCTCGAAGCTCTCAACCCCGTGATTGACAAAGCTGTAGTAGATGCCGGCATTGCTCTTAGTGATGTGGATTATATAGCCGTCACCTATGCTCCCGGTCTTGTGGGGGCGCTTCTGGTGGGAGTATCCGGTGCAAAGGCACTTTCCCTTGCCCTCGGCAAGCCGCTCATTGGAGTACATCATATAAGAGGACACATATGTGCCAATTTTATCGAGCATCCCGAGCTTGAACCTCCGTTTGTTTGCCTTGTGGCATCGGGAGGTCACAGTCATATAGTTTATGTAAAAGATTATACCGAATACGAAGTGTTAGGTCAGACCAGAGATGATGCGGCAGGCGAAGCCTTTGACAAGGTGGCTCGTGTTCTTGGGCTCGGCTATCCGGGCGGACCCAAAATCGACGCTCTGGCCGTAGAAGGTGACGAAAACGCAGTTTCATTTAAAAAAGTAAGGTTTCCAAATGGTAGTCTGGATTTTAGCTTCAGCGGTATAAAGACAGGGGTTATAAATCACTGTCATAATATTGAACAAAAAGGCGAAACTGTTAATAAAGCAGATATAGCCGCTTCGTTCCAAAAAAGCGTGTGTGAGGTTATGGTAGACAATTTACTCGAGGCAGCCTCATTAAAAAATTGCACCAAGGTTGCCCTTGCCGGCGGCGTGGCTTGCAATTCCAGACTGAGGGCAGAGCTTAATAAACGTTCTTTGGGTCTTAAAATATACTACCCTTCACCCATACTTTGTACAGATAACGCCGCAATGATAGGATGCAGTGCTCATTATGAGAGCTTAGTGTCAAATTTTGCAGATTTGTCACTCAACGCTGTGCCTTATCTCGGAATAGATTTAAAATAACAGGAGGATACACAATGAAAAACGTAATGACAAAAGCATTTGCAGTAATTACTGCCGCATCCTTGACACTTACAGCCTCAATTTCAGCTTATGCAGCAAAAAACAAATTTCCTGATGTAACCAACGAAAACTATCCATGGGCAATAGATGCCATCGAATCCATGGCAGATGACGGTATTGTCAAAGGCTATGAAGACGGCACCTTCCTTCCGGCAAAGACTGTTTCAAAGCTCGAATCCCTTGTGATGATATCACGAATCCTCGGAACAGATGCCGAAGAAAATGAAAGAATAAAGGAATCCTCATGGGATATTTACGGAGATGATGTTGCACAATATGAGCTTCCCTATGGCGAAGAAGAAATAGCTTATCTTCTTGTAAAAGGAATTCTTACTACAGATGAGCTCGAAGAATATATAGGTGAAGACAACCGCGACGATGCTCTCAAGAGATATGAGGTTGCAACTCTGCTTACCAAAGCTCTTGATGCCGAAAAATCCATTAAAACAGAAATTATCGGTAATCTTGAATATATAGATAATTCCGATATTCCGGCAAATGCTAAAAAATATGTTGCATATGTTAGTGAAATTGGCTTGATGCAGGGCATGGAAGACAACAGATTTGCACCTAACGACACAGTAACCCGTGCGCAGGCGTCTCTCGTTCTCTATAAGCTTCAGTCAATGACCGAATATAACTACAAAACCGGTGTGGTTTTTTCAACCGATTCCACCAGCAGAGTTATAAAGGTAAAATCTTCTGACGAAACCGTTATTTCTCACTATATGACCGGTGATGTTATCCTGAGATACAATGGCAAAGCCATTGGAGTAAACGATGTTTCTGTAGGCTACGATGCAGTGTTGACCTACAAAGACGGCAAACTCTATGCAATAGATTTTACCGATGCGCTTGTAGATGATGTAATCTATGGATCATATGTAAGCTCATCAACATCCACAGCCAAAGGTACAACCGTTAGTCTCTATGTTATCAAAGAAGGCGACAATGCGATTGACACCTCCGAAAAAACAACCTTTAAACTTGCTGATAACTGCGTTATTACATACAACGGCAACACCTGTTCGGCATCCAGCCTCAAGTCAGGATCCTATGTGATGCTCACAGTAAAAAAAGGCTTAGTAACAGTTGTTGAAGCATCAGCCAAAGAAAGCAAGATAAGCGGCAGAATCGAAGAGATTACTTTAGAACCGTCATACAAGCTCAGGATTGAAGCAACCGGAGGAGAAATGTATGACAGTATGGTTTCTTCTGATGTTAAAGTTACCAGAAACGGCAAAACAGCAACAGCCCGCGATATACTTGTTGGTGACAGCGTAAGCGTAACTCTCAATTACGGTATAGTTACATCTGTGGTTGCACAGAGCCGTTCCTCCGAAAAATCCGGAATTATCAAAGAGGTTATAATTTCAGCCACACCCAAGCTCACTCTTGATGTCGGCGGCGAAGAAATAACCTACTATGTAACAAGTGATGCAGCAATAACACTCAGTGATAAAGAAGCAGATTTTTACGATCTGAGAGTCGGAATGTCTGCAGTTATAAAGCTTGATAGCGATACTGTAGTTTCTATTAAGAGTGTGCTTAATGACGATATTATAACCTGGGCAGGTACAGTTACCTTGGTTAACAGCTCTTACGGTCTTATTCAGATGGAATTTGTTGATCCTACCACTGCTCAAAAAAGATCCGAATCCATTTTTGTTAACTCCGACGCTGCAATACTCGATTATGAAACTCAAAAGGCCAAAAAGCTTTCTGCTATAACTCCGGGCACAAAAATTAATGTAACCGGTTCTATGAAAACCGGTGTGTTCGAGGCTCGCACAATAATTATTCTCGGATAATGAAAAGCAGTATGTAAGATATTGATGAAATTTTTAAAAAAATAAAAAACAAGCGCAGCAGTTTTATGACTGCCGCGCTTGTTTTAACTTCATTTGCTAATTTTGTTTGCATCAGCCAAACACCATTCTCCGCTTCCGCTAACTGTCGCACTAACATAGTTTTCTTTTGTATCAATTTTAAAATTTTCAAGCACAAATTTTCCGTTTTCAATTCGAGCCAGCGCAATGTCAAATTCATTCTCCGGTGCAAGACTGTCATC
This sequence comes from Clostridia bacterium, assembly GCA_016293435.1. Classification (GTDB taxonomy): domain Bacteria; phylum Bacillota; class Clostridia; order UMGS1810; family UMGS1810; genus RGIG1828. Next base: position 10,667 of record JAEDEG010000006.1, on the reverse strand, counting down.
ATAATCTATTTTCAGTTCAGCTTTGCTGACGATTTCTCCGTTTACAGTGTCAAGCTTTACAATGCTGCTTAGACTCCCATCAGGCAAATCATTCACAACGGTATTTGACATTTCAAGGTTACCCTCTCCAAATCTCATTTCATAATATGCCCGAGCTGTGGTTGCAATATTTGTATCAGTTTTTAGAAGCGTCAGAGAGGTATATGCGCTTTTGTCCGATGTATAATATTTTATTATATGATAACCCGGATAAATCAACGCCGCAAAGATTATCCCAATTAAGATTATTCTTTTTTTGCTTTTTGTAAGCTTGTCCATGATTCTCAAAACTATCCTCCGCTGTAATTTGATATTTGATTATAACATTCTTAAAATATAAAGTCAAGCGTTAAATTTCAAATGTATTTCGTCATAGTTTTATGTATGCGGTAATAATCCGCATTAAAACAAAACCGGGGTTTCAATCGGATAATCAGCGGTTAAAACTCCGGTTTGAAATCAGTCTTTTTCGTTTCCTGCCGGTAACACTTCATCAATATTCATGCTCTCAAAAAGCTTTATATTCTCTTCGTTTCTGTCACCAATGTCTTCAGCAGACACTACTGTGGCAAAATCGTTTTTGTCCTCAGGCACAAATGACGGCTTCTGTACATTTTTACGAAAGCTCACCAGAGTTTCAAGAAAATTGCATATCTTCTCGGTATCTTTTCCGATTTTGTCAACCTCTTTTTCTATGTCCCTCAAATATTGCATGAATTCAGATGCCCCTATATCGGTGCATATCCCATCATGAGCGTTTGGTTTTAGACTATTCATTTTAGGTTCCCCTTTCATTATACAGGTGCGGCTTATTTTGGTATTTCCAAAATAAGCGGTAGATCCACCGCTTTTTATAATTTCAAAATCTGCATTGCCACTGTCAATTTTTGGTTTAGAAAAATTCGTACCGCCGTCATGGCTTACTGCCTTTAGACGGTTTCTTCCTTCGGTCCACATTATTTCAACGTTACCGTCGTTCACCCCAATAGACACCGGTGTGTTTTTAGCAATTCCAAAGGTTATTATTTTTTCGTTTTCACTGTCTTTTTTGAATATAAGTGCAGTGTAGCCCTTTCGCGAAGCTGTGTATGTATATATAAATCCGCTGCTTGTGCTGCACGCATCCATACTATATATATCATCCTCAAAAAGTATCAGATTTTCTTTTATTCGTCTGAAATCACTTCCATACACATTTTCGCGATACACTCCCTCCATATCTCTGTAAAATAAATGTATCTCCCCACGACTGCCACTGCATATGCAATAGCTTTTTCTGATATCCAACAATGCTGCCACCTCGGGGGTAGTGTATAGCGATTCAACCGAAAAGCAGTGCTTGACCATCAAAATTCTACCCCTGTGCTCCATAGCATAAAATCCGCACAGCAATCCGTGAGAATACATTAATTTTATCCCACTTATTTTAGCGGTGTTGTCTTTTGACTTAAAAATAGAATATTTTTTCCAGTATGATCCGTCAAAACGCAAATATATAAGTTCGCCAACAACAGATTGAAGCAAAAAATGAAGAGTTCCTTTTTCATCACACAGCCCATCAAATTCACTGCTTATTCCGCTAAGAAGCATACTCTCTTTTCCAAAATTATCCTCCTGAACAAAATAACCGCGGCTGTCTGAATAAAATTTATATGTAATATTGTCTCTTTCGATTATAAGCCGGATATTAAACACCTCCCAACAGAATTTATAAATATATTTAATAAATATTACCTACTATCAAAAATATTACATCAAAATAATAAAGATTTGTGAAAAAAATAATTGATAAATTACGCCGAGTGGTATATAATTAAAAAAGCAGAATTTTTAACAAAGGATTTGATAAATTTGATTAAGATACGAAATATGCTTGCTATAATCGCTTGCAAGCTCCTTACAGTTGCGGGCAGGCTTGCCGGCAAAAAAGCGACCTCTGCTCCCGGAGCAATAGCTATGAAAATTTCACCCACCATTTTAAAAGACCTTTCTTCTCAGCTCAAAGGTCCAATTGTAATGGTATGCGGTACAAACGGCAAAACAACTACCAACAATCTTCTGTATTCTCTTTTTAAATCTCAAGGGAAAAAAGTTGTGTGTAACAATGTAGGTGCAAATATGCTTCCTGGTGTGGCATGGGCATTTATCGACAAGGCTTCGGTGTTTGGCACTCTCAAGGCTGACTGCGCTTCCATCGAATGTGATGAAGCAAGCCTTCGCCGTGTTGTTCCTCATGTTACTCCCAATAAGATTATAATTACCAATCTTTTCAGAGACCAGCTTGATCGCTACGGCGAAATTGAGCTAACAGTCAGCGTTATAAACGAAGCAATAGACAAGCTCCCTGATGTGCAGCTTATTCTTAACGGTGACGACCCATTGAGTGCCCATTTTGACAAAGGAAGAAACTGCATGTACTATGGCGTTGACGATAATTGCAATGTCAGCGTACGTGAAACCAAAGAAGGACGTTTTTGCTCCAAATGCGGTGCCGAGCTTTCCTACAATTATTACCACTACAGCCAGCTTGGTGACTATTTTTGCCCATCATGCAGTTTTAAGCGTCCGTCACTCGATTATGCCGCGCGAAATGTAGACCTCACAAACGGTATGTCTTTTGATGTCTGCTTCAAAAATCAGAAGCTTCCTCTGAAACTCAACTACCGTGGCTTTTACAATATATACAATGTTCTTGCTTCTCTTTGTGCTTTTTCCGAGAGTGGCTTTAATACCGATAACGCAAACAAGGTTTTAGAAGACTACAAACCCCAAACTGCACGCATGGAGCCATTCACTGTTCAAGGTAAAACTGCAATACTGAACCTAGCCAAAAATCCCGCAGGCTTTAATCAGGCGATATCCACTGTACTTTCAGACAAGAGCTCCAAAGATGTTATGATAGCAATTAACGATGGGGCAGGGGACGGCAGAGATGTTTCGTGGATCTGGGATGTTGATTTCGAACAGCTCAAAAATGCCAATATCACATCTCTCACTGTTTCGGGCATACGCAAATATGACTTGGCGGTTCGTTTCAAATATGCCGGCTTTGAAAATTTTGATATAGCTGACAATAATAAAGATACTCTCAAAAAGGTTGTATCCGGCAAGGGTGAGGTCAGCTATATTCTCATTAACTACACTGCCATGTTTGAAACTCAAACCAACCTGAAAGCAATTTCAGACAAAGAGGAGGCAGGCAAATGAAAATTACGGTTGCACATCTTTATCCGGACCTGCTCAATCTCTATGGTGATACCGGCAATATAACCGCTCTTGTTTACCGTATGCAAAAGCGAGGTATAGAGGCAAATGTTGTTAATTATGGAATTAATGATGAAGTAGACTTTGATAATACCGATATTTTGTTCTTAGGCGGCGGCTCCGACAAGGAGATGCGCATAGTGTGCAGTCGAATGCGAGAATATCGTGATAAGCTCAAAGCCTATGTTGAAGATGACGGCTGTGTTTTGGCTGTTTGCGGCGGATATCAGCTTCTCGGCACAAGCTATATGATTGGTGATGAAACCGTTAATGCTCTCGAGGTGCTAAGCATCAGCAGTGCATATTCGCCCGATCGCCTTATCGGCGACATTATATTGCAAAGTGATTTGTTGGGTACAAAAATTGTCGGGTTTGAAAACCACAACGGACTTATGGATATAGGTGATTATGCTCCCCTCGGCAAGGTTATCTGCGGTCATGGTAATAATGGGAAAAGCGGTTATGAGGGTGTTATATACAAAAATACAATTGGCTCATATCTTCATGGACCACTCCTTCCAAAAAATCCGGTTTTAACAGATTATATAATTACAAAGTCCATCGAAAAACGTTATGGATTGCAGACGCTTACAGAGCTTGACGATAATTTTGAAAATCTTGCTCACGATTATATCGTAAATAAATACACGGGTGACTGATGTTAAAATAATAATAAAAGCCCGACTTTTTCTTTTAAATTTTGTTGAAAAATACATAGCATATTTTAACATATTTGATTGACATTTACTTCCGGTTGTGTTATAATCGTATAGTAACCGCGCAAATATGGTCTCAAACTTGGTTTATATCAATACCTGAATTTGGCGAGATTGGATGAGGGAGGTGCAAAACTCTATGTACGCTATTATTGTAACAGGAGGTAAGCAGTACAAGGTTTCCGAAGGTGATGTTATTTTCATCGAGAAGCTTGATGCTGCCGAAGGTGATACTGTTAAATTCGATAAGGTTCTTGCTGTAGGCGGTGAAAAGACTGCCATCGGTACACCGGTTGTTGAAGGCGCAAGTGTTGATGCAAAGGTTGTAGCTAACGGCAAATCAAAAAAGATTATCGTATTTAAGTATAAGCCTAAAAAGGGCGAAAAGACCAAACAAGGTCACAGACAGCCTTATACAAAGGTTCAAATTGAAAAGATCAATGCATAATCATGATTAAGGTTGATATTTTTCAAAAAAACGGCAATATCGCAAAAGTCGTAATGGACGGGCACTCCGACTACTCAGACAGTAATGATATTGTTTGTGCATCCGCTTCGTCTGTTGCCTTTGCTTGTCTCAACGGCATCGAAAAGGTAATAAACGTAAAGTTTGGATATGAAACGGGAGACGGATATTTGTTTTTTGTTCTTCCGGATGACTTAGATAAAGAAAAGCAGGCTATGGTAAATGTTCTTACAAATACTTTCTCTCTTTTTATCAAAGAGCTTGAAAGTCAATATCCTGCATATGTCAAGGTTACCGAATTGGAGGTGTAATATAATGTTTGCTTTAAACATTCAGTTGTTTGCTCATAAAAAAGGTATGGGTAGTACCAAGAACGGTCGTGACAGCGAGTCCAAAAGACTCGGTGTTAAAAAGGGTGATGGTCAGTATGTTCTTTCCGGCAACATCCTCGTCAGACAGAGAGGTACCAAAATCCATCCCGGTATCAATGTTAAAAAAGGCAGTGACGATACACTTTTTGCTGTAGTTAACGGTAAGGTTAAGTTTGAAAGAGTCGGCAAAGATAAAAAGCAGGTTAGTGTATACGAAATTGCAGAATAATACATTGAATATTTTTTAAAAATAAAATCTCAGGTGCCCATGCACTTGAGATTTTTTTAAAACAAAAACTGTAATTTAAGATTTATCACATATAACTAAATTAAGATGTCCCCCGCCTCTATAGGCGGCGGGTGACATTTAATTTTTTCAGTGGGAGTTCAATCTCCCACTGAAAACGTTGAATGACGCGGCTTTGCCGCTTATTGAATTACAAGGAGGCGTAATTTTATGTTGGCAGATACAGCCCGTATATATGTGGAAGCAGGCAACGGCGGTCACGGTCTTGTTTCTTTTCACAGAGAGAAATATGTTGCAGCAGGCGGCCCGGATGGCGGTGACGGAGGTCATGGCGGTGACGTAATTTTTGTTGTTGACGAAAAGCTCAGCACATTAATGGATTTCAGATACCGTAAGCACTACAAAGCTCAAAATGGTGAAGACGGCAAGGCAGCAAAGAGCAGCGGCAAAAACGGGCAGGATTTGATTGTAAATGTTCCTGTGGGCACAATAATAAAAGATGCCGAATCCGACCGTATAATAGCCGATCTTAAGCAAATAGGTCAGCGCTTTGTTGTTGCCAAAGGCGGAAACGGTGGCTGGGGAAACTGCCATTTTGCTACCGCCACACGCCAGATTCCTCGTTTTGCCAAAAGTGGAACAGAGGGTGAAAAAAGAGAAATTATTATGGAGCTAAAGCTACTTGCCGATGTCGGTCTGGTAGGTTTTCCAAATGTAGGCAAGTCCACGCTTTTATCCGTTGTAAGTGATGCCCGACCCAAAATTGCCAACTATCATTTTACCACCTTAGAGCCCAATCTCGGTGTTGTTGATTTAGGCATTGGCAGAAGCTTTGTTATGGCTGATATCCCCGGAATTATCGAAGGTGCAAGCGAAGGTATAGGCCTCGGTCACGAATTCCTACGCCACGTTGAACGCACAAGACTTCTTATTCATGTGGTTGATGCTTCGGGTATAGAGGGCAGAAATCCCATCGAAGATTTTGACCTCATCAACAAAGAGATAGAAATGTACAATCCCACTCTTGCGAGCCGTACCCAGATTGTTGCGGCCAATAAAAAGGATTTGGTATACGATACAGATATATATGAGAGCTTCTGTACCGAAATGGAAAATAGGGGATACACCGTATTTCGAATTTCTGCGGCAACCAATTCCGGAGTGTCTGATTTGATGAACTACGTTGCATCAATTCTCGATGATATTCCCGTTCCCGTACTCTTTGAAGAAGATGACAACGAGGTTAAGGTAATATCTTATGAAGAGGAAGCACCATTTACATGCAGAGTAGAAAATGGTGTCTACATTGTAGAGGGCAGATGGTTAAAGCGCCTTCTTGGCTCAACCAATTTTGATGATAGCGAATCCTTGCAGTATTTTCAAAATGCACTGCGCAAAAAAGGCGTTGTCAAAGCACTTGAAAAGCTCGGCATCAGCGAGGGAGATCCTGTTCATATGTACGAAGTAGAATTTGATTATGTAAAATAAAAAGTATAATAGGATTATATGTTTTTAATCTAACAAAATACTCAGCAATTCCCGGAAGGATTGCTGAGTATTCTACTTTAAAAATCAACATTCGGCATAAGCGCCGCATCACACATAATATCTTTTATATCCCTGTCGCAGTCCCACATACTAAGACCCATGACCGCTGCACCAAAGTTTATTTTTTCTTCAAACAGCCCGTCTTCTATAAGAGCTGTAACCGAGGTATTTCCTTCTGTTTCATCTCTTAGAATTTTAATCATTGTATGCGATTTATCTGCATTTTTCAGCCAATATGCATTTTGATATCTCCATATTTTTTTCTTTTCATTATATCTTGCCGATACCTCTCGCGGTGCATACTTTCCAAGTACAAAGGTTCCTTTTTGATGTTCGAATATGCTCCAGTCAAGGCAGCATAAGCCTTTTAGTACAACCGAGAAATTGTCTTTTCTCCCTCTTAAAGAAGCAACTTTTTTCACAAACTCACAGGTTTCTTCAAATTTGTCGGCTTTTTGAGCTACATATGAAAATGGAAATGCACCGCAGTCCTCCCACACGATTTCAATGCCGTTGTCAATGCATTTTAGATCGTCAAGATTTTTGCAAACGCTTGTAGCATGAAGACCAAACTGCAATCTGATATCACCAAAACGCTCTGTAGCGAGCCTTCTTGCAAGATTTGAAAAGCTTGCAGCTTGCGCTGCAATGCTCAAACCGTTTTTTTCACTGTCATTTGTTTCAGTAAATGTTTGAAAATATATTCCGTCTCCTCCCAGATGAGCATAATTACTTTCGTAATTATCAAGAGCATCGGTAATTATTTTCTTTAAAACATCCTCATCAGAAATATCATATTCATAACCCCAGCCAAACGAAAATCCCCATATAAGCTTAATACCCGATAGATGTGCATATTCTATCATTTCCTTTGCATTAATCGGAGCATGGTCATTCCACACTATTAGAGTATTCATTTTCAAACGAACCATATTATCTACAAATCTTTTAAAGTCAAATATAACATGTCCCCATGTCCATATGCCTCTTTCTTGGATTTTCGGACAATGTTCAATATCAGCTTCAGGCATCTTTCGACCAAATGACGGCACAAAATAATTGCCGTGGTCATGGGTTTGCTCTGCATACTGCAAATATCTCATACAAAATTCACTCACTGCATAAAGCGCACCGCTTTCCCCACCGCCTGCAAGAGCAAAAATTTGTCGCTTGGTATTTTTCGGGTTATCAAATATTTTTATTCTGTATCCTTCTTTATCGGCTGGCACTGTCAATTTTCCTTCATTGCATAGCCTTTTTAAGTAATTGTTGCTTTTTGGGCATCCTACAGCAATGAGGTCATATTCTTTTTCCAAATCCTCTGTCAGCTTGTCGTATTCAACTACAGTCAAAACATAAGGTACCATTGGGGCAATTTCGCCATATAGATAATCAACGCATCTTTTTGTACGTCCTTCATATTTTCCGCATACAATTATAATTCTGTGATCTCCGTAATTTTTATTGTCCATATTATCATTCCTCCTTGAGAATATTTTCTCACTTTGCAAAGAATTTTGCAAATTCTGTGTTGACAATATTATAATACTGCATTGACTTTTTTGATATCATCAATTATAATTGTTTTTATAGGATGTGATTTTATGTATGATGACAATTACCGTTCCCGATTTGGTAAAGTGCCGATTGCCTCCTACGCAGATATCATAACACCTGATTGTCATAGCTTGTATCTGCAAAACAGTGACGGCGATTTTGTTTTTACTCAGCTTCATAACCATAAGGATTTTGAAATTTTATTTATAAAGTCCGGCACCGCACATTTTACCGTAGATTCCGTACCAATCGAAGCTCAAAGCGGCGATGCTCTTCTTTTTAATCCGTATGAACTTCACTACGGTGTTGCAAGCAATAAAAACCTTCCTTTTTCATTTTACTGTTTTACCTTCGACCTTTCAATGCTTTGCGGCGGACTGTCTCACCCTGCGGCAGATATGTGCAGATCTCTTTGGAATGGCCACACAAAATTTGACAATCTTATATCAGGATGTAACGAATTTGTCAGAATATTTGCAAAGCTTGAAGATGCTTTCGAAAAAAATAACACGTCATGGGAATATTATGTATGTGCTCATATTTTTGAGCTTTTCGGTTTTTTGACTGCATCAGGGTTTCTCCATAATGTTGGTTCGGTGTCAAAGGATAAGATTTTTGTACGAAATGTCCAAAAGTACATAGACAATAATTTTACCGAGAATATCACTTCTGCCGATGCGGCATCAGAGCTTTCGTATAACAACAGCTACTTTTGCCGTCTATTCCGTAAAAATTTCGGTCAAACCTTTGGCGAATACCTCAATTTTCATCGCGTTAATCATGCAAAAAAGTTGCTTTCGGGCGGCAGCTCGGTTTCAGAAGCTGCCCTTGCCTCCGGTTACAACAATATCAGCTATTTTATAAAAATTTTTAAAAAATACAATATAGGAAACCCCTCCGATTATATTCGCAGACAAAACAATTTATTTTGATTGGAATTTCGATGGAGATATCCCTACGTATCTTTTGAACATTTTAGAAAATGTAAATATATCATCATAGTCCACTGCGCTTGCTGCAATGAATATGACAAATATCATGCCACAGCTCCTTGCAATTCAGGCTGCTGTTACCAAAAAAATCGAGAAGATGTATATTATGCGGCAATGATGGATCCTCACACTGCGTTCGAACTTTCTATGGATGATATTATCCTTATGTGTGATGAAATGATAGATGCTCATAACAACACTCCCTTCAAGGTGCTTTGGTAATTTTTTTATCGTCATTTTGATGCATAAAAATATTAAAAACGATAAATAATATTTTATAAAAAGAGCTAAACCAAACCATTTTTTATTTTAGATAAGCGAATTTCTTAATCAAACTCATTGAAGTGCCTTTCCATACATACGAATAATTATATGTTCAAACAAAGGTGATTTGATGGAAAATGTAATTGGATATCATTGTGCGCCTGCTCTTGCGGGCATAAAAGCATCAAATATAGTTGCGTGTTATAAAGATAAAGGCTATAACGTTAACCGAGAAATATCGCGTCTTAACAATGAGCTAAACAGTAGAAAAATATATTTAGAACCTCTGTGCGAAAGCGAAAAAAGAGTTTTGGTTATGGTCTACCGTTCCAATGTTCTTTGTAAGGCTTTGAAAAATGAAGAAGTCAAAAGCTTTCTTTCGTCCCTTGGCTATCCTGCGGATGCCGACCTTCATACCTATATCCGTATTTTAAAAAAGCGGCTGATAAACGAGGATTTCCCTCATGAAATAGGTGCTTTTCTCGGCTACCCAATGCACGATGTCTACGGGTTTATAAATCACAGAGATGAGGAGTGCCTTTTGTGCGGAGAATGGAAGGTGTACAAAAAACCGGAAGAAGCTCAAAAAATGTTTGAACGTTTTTCTGCATGCAGAAAAGCTCTTGCCGGGCAAATCATGAAAGGACACTCTCTTTCACAGATGTTTTGTATACAAAATACAAACATTTAAAAATCATAATTAAAATCAATTTGTTAAGCAGACCTGCAAGGGTGGAAATCTCCCTTTTTGGGTCTGTTTTTTAATAAAAATAACTAATATATTAAAATCTGGTCAAATTCTATAAAAACACTTGAAAATTTTTAAGTATGATAATAAAATATATTAAAAAAATAAAGTGTGGTGGCAAATTTGGATTTAACCGATAAAAAAATACTTAAAATTTTGTCTGATAACGCTAATTCAACTGCAACAGATATAAGTTCATCTGTTAATCTCTCTGTTCCCGCTGTCAACAAAAGGATTGCACGGCTCCAAAAGGAAAATGTTATTAAAAATTTTACCGTTGTAACAAATGAAAAGCTAATCGGCAAGGCGGTGGTTGCGTTTATTTTTATTGTTATGCGTTACGGTGACGGTGTCGATTCTCTTATTGAGCATATAACCAATGATCCCGATGTGCTTGAATGCTATGCTGTAACAGGTGAATATGACTATCTTATCAAGGTGTGCGCTAAAGATGT
>JAEDEG010000092.1 GCA_016293435.1 Clostridia bacterium | reverse complement strand
GGGCAGTAATGTCCGTGTGGGTTCGAGTCCCATTTCCGCTACAACATCACTATGTTTGTATAGAAATGTATCATAAACTTTGGAGTAAATCGCCCGAACGTTTAATTTGGGAGACATAAAAGTTGCCATACACCATATAGCGACTTATGGATTAATTCTCCATAGAGATTCAAAATAGGTGTTGTTTTGATATTTGATTCTATTGATATTTTTTTATATATTTACGTAGTGATAATCTTAATTTAATTGATCAAATAAACGATTAAATATTTTTTTATTGAAAAATAGTAATTTTTTTGATCAATTATATATGTATTATTTACATTAATAACAGATAAAAAATTTATTTGTATATTTGGTGTGGATAAGTTGCTCTCTTAGCACAGTGGTAGTGCAGCTCACTTGTAATGAGCAGGTCGTTGGTTCGAATCCGACAGAGAGCTCGATCAAACAATAAAAAATATGATAATTAAACTTTTTCTTGATTATTTATTGAGATTTAAAAAAAATTGTTGTATATTTGTATTGTTAAATGATTAACGAAATTGTTCTTTGAAATAAGAAAGGGAGGTTTCATCTCTTAAGGATAAGCAACGAATACATAAGTTGTGAAAGTAGATAGTTGTTTGAATATAGACAAATGTCTGCGGTGCGATTTTACCGCACTCCATTAGAAAACCAAGTCGTTAAGTATAGTACCTTTATGGTTTAAACGGTGTAATGTCGGGCAGACATGATAGGCTATACGGTGGGGTTGACCATCTCACCTTGGGCAGTAATGCTGACAGAAACGATTTGCTTTGACTCTAAAAGACCGCCAATCCGATAGAGTCATTGAAGAAAGGGCAGCGTTCCTATGACGGCCAAGCATTCTTTCTTTTTAGGGAGGATGTGTCGAGGTCATTACTTGGCGGTAATGATTTTCAGAAATGGTAGGAAAGTAGTTTGAGTATAGTCAGTAGTCATGGCTGATGAACGCAGATAGGCGAAGAGATATACACCACTCAAAAGGTGGCAAGTCTCAACTGCAACCTCGTCTATCAATATGGTCAATATATTACCGTAACTTAGAAATTTGAATTAAGGATAAAGTATATATAAGCAAAAGTGTTGCAGACATGGTTTGAAAATGCCGTTATCCATCTGAGACATGATGGCACTTAAAGTACCGCAAGGAAATAAGTGAAATGAAACGAGTATACAATTTGTAGGAGGAGGCATCTTCCGTATCCGCAAGAGCAAAGGTAGAAAGGAGTAATTTATATAGAGCCATGTAGTAGTTGCAGAACTTACAATCTGTCGGCATGCTATCTATCTGTAGAAATACGGATGTGTCCTAACTCCCATAAAGAGTTAAAATGGTAGTCGGTGTAGGTCAAGACTCAGCCTAACCAAGAAAAAAATTAAAACATTGCGGAGTGGCGCAGAGGCAGCGCGTGAGTCTCATAAACTTAAGGTCATAGGTTCGAGTCCTATCTCCGTAACTAATATTTAAATGAATTAGTCGTGATGACATGTATTCTTTAAATGTTTTTTATTTATTAAAATGGCTGAAAAATTAATAGAGGGAATGATTTTTCAGTTGGGAGGACGATGGTGATTATATAATGAAGTCCAATGTTGTTGGTTTGTGTAAAATAGATGATATTGGCCACCCTAACGATTTTTATTATGCTTAGTAAACAGAGGTTTACATTTTTTTGGTCAGGCGACTTATTTTAATCATTTTAGTTAGGGTGTATTTTTTGTTTGGGTGGCCGAGTGGCTTAAGGCAGCACGCTGTTAACGTGCCGAGGGAAATCAGTACTTCCGTAGGTTCGAATCCTACCCCAAACGCAAAACATCATATGATGTTTTTTATATTTTTTCTGACGGGTACTCAATCGAGTACCTTTTTTTTGTATATATACCTCAATAAACCATTAAACAAAAATTATAGCCACTCATTTCAATAAAACAATAAAATATTCCATAGACACTATCGATAAGATATAAAAAAACCGCATAGGTAAGTATGCGGTTATTATCTTAATGAATTATGTATTATGCAAGGATTTCCCAATCAGTAGCGAATATATCAGCGACAGATGGATTCCACGAATCAGCACGTCCTGTATTTTCATTATATATAAGGCATTGGTCTGTATAATCAATAAAGCCGTTACCTTTAAGAATCCGTTCTTTTACTGCCTGTGGAAGTGATTGCATCTTAGGGATAATATCACTTTCGATATGTGCAGGTATTTGTTTACAGATGAACATTCCTTTACCATTCCAACCTGAACGACGAAGGGGATAACCCACCTTCAGTAGTTGTATTGCTTCACCAAATGAAAGACTTGTTGTTTTCCTATTATCTTCTACAAGAGTGAAATTGCTATTGAAATCAGACTGTTCACGGATAAACCATGTTAATTCATCGGCATATTTATCTTTTCCGTAATAGCATACGGCGTTCACCCATTCTCCATTGATTTTAGCCTTGCATTTATCATTTAACAATGTATACAGCCTGCCTGATTTCTCGTGGCGTACCATTTTGTTTTTACCATTTGTTTTTTTAATATCAATCATTACTTTTTAGATTTTGCTGTTACATTTAGAATTTCAAGATTTTTATTTGGTTAACATTCATTTATACCTATATGTTCTCCGTTCGCCATACTAGATATACAAATATCTTGCACTATTGTTTGAATAGAATTTGGATTATTTAGAATATAGCGAGTATAAGCCCTCATAAACTTTCTATATAAAGAAGCCTTGAAACATCGTTTGATGTTATCTTCTACATCTATATCGCATCTTCCTTCATTCAAATCTTGAACTATTCTTGCAGCTCTGCAAATAAGTTTGTAATCGTTGTTTATACAACCCTGCATTGCTTCTTCTACGTACTCTTTTCTTAAAGTTTTCATAAAGTTATGTTTTGTTTGTTAGTAATCTTGTTCTTCAACATATTCTTTTATTTCACTAAAAGGAATATTGTTTACTACAAAGGAATGGCTACATCTATTACTTTTTAGATTTAATTGTCACATTTAGAATCTCAAGATTTTTATCGACCCATTCTGTGGCTTTAGTAATAGATTTGAATCTCTTATCTACGGTTTTCTTTCCTGTCCATGGGCCTTCCTTATACTCTACTCTGAAGTTACCTTTTTCAATTTTCACGATGTTGTAAGAATGTACTTTCATAATAAATTACTTATTTTTTTAATTAGTATCATTGTTATTCTTTAATGTCTTCATATCTGAGTGCTAGGGTTAGGTAATTGATGGCATCCAATTGTCCGTATGTAATACTAAATTCCCTATCATCGTTTATGGATACGGTAATGCCTTCTCCATTAGCCCACTCACTAACCTCAATAAAATCTGACTTACTATTACTAAGACAATCATATTTTGAAAGATTGTCATTTACAGTTTTCCTTTTGGCAAATTCCATATTATAAAGTATGTGTTACTTATTGTTATTTTTTCTTGCATCATACAGGAAATGCATCAATTCAAATTCTTGATAAAATGATTCTTCAGAGTATCTTCCTGTAGAATTGATATGGCATCTGAATTTTGCAAAACAATGTGGGCATTCAAATATTGCCATGAATCCATTCTGAGTATCACACCATCCCACAGGTTTAGCACAATCCTTTGAAAAACCATTGATATCTGATTTATGACATTCGGGGCACTCCATATCTTTTACAATAGGTATACCCTCATATTGTGGTATCTTCATGTTATTGAAGATGTTTTTTTCTAATAGTCTCTTTTTCATGACATTTTATTTCAAGTATTTGTGTATTACTTCCTTGATTTCCTTTCTAAGTACTGAATCACCGCATAAGTCAATTTCATTAATGACACGTTCATTGGTAATATTTCCATACTTGTCTCTGAGAGTGTATGTACGGTCGGTAATTTTTTCAATGATTTCGTTGATCAATAAATCCACATTATCTTTATCATTTATATTTGCACCCATAATAAAACTATTTATCAATTTAACATGCCATTAATTTTTGGTACTCATTTGAGTACCTTTATTATGCGTATACGTGGTTATTCACCCATTGCTCATCCCTGTAGTTAAGCATCATTTCGCCCATTTTGCATTGAAGCTCATACGTATCCTCAGCATCTATAATTTCAGAAAATCGATTGCCACTATGGATATAGTATTTTAGAGCTTCAGCCCCATTGTCAAAATACTTGTTTTCAATATTCACCCATTTGTTAGGATGTGCAGAGACACCAAGATTCACCTCAGTGTCAAACAACATAACGGCATACTTCTTACTCATATTGTAGACGTTTATTTTTCGCATACTTTAAAATAGCATTTTTGAGGTCAGATACATCCTTGTCTTTATCCTCATCAGGGATTTCGTTGATAGTATCAAGAAGAGACAATACTAATTGATTTAACATATACATGGTTTATTCTATTTTTAATGGTTTAACTTAATCTTCCCAGTACCTGTAATACTCAGGTGCTTCTTCTGTTGTACCTAAAAGATGCTTAGTATCATCATTATAAGGAATTATTGTATCAAAATCTTTATCGCCCATAACACAAAGAACAGGATTTAATTCAACAATAGGAAGACTTATAAAGTCGGCATACCACATCCCATACTTTATTCTTGCCAGTACCTTATCAAACGGCTTCAAGGTCTTTGGGTCAAACTTCGGCTTGGGGCATTTCCATTTGCTCCAATCTTGCTGAGTTTTTGAAGGAACTAATATAACCTCTGCATTGTCATATCTTTCATCGAAATAACCTTTACTACTAAAACAAACAGTATTTCGTTGCCCATATTTATTATAAGCAACTACTTTAATTGCTATTTTATCGTCATTGAGGATTTCTTCAAAGAAAACATTGCCATGTATTTTAGACCAAAAATTTGTCCCCCTTGGACAGTCCTTCAATATCTCACACAAATTAATATTATCATTCATGATATAATGTTGTTTATTTATTTATTATCTTTTATAATGCAAAGGTACTAAAAAATAACCATTTGTGCAAATATTCAGATCAAGCATGAATATATTTCATATATAATGAGAAAAGGTACTCGTTTGAGTACCTTCACACGTACTGTAAAACTGCATTTATTTCGTTTCTAAGACACTTTTTAATATGATGGATAGAGATTATCCTCCACAAGTTTTTTAAGTGTTTTAGGGTCTGTTTTACGATTGAAAGATGTGTCAGGAAGGAACACACTATATTTATCATACAGTTCCTTGGCCCTTGCAATTATATTCTTTGTCGTAGGTGTTTCAACCGCAAAATAATACTTCTGAAGTTGTTTTTCCAATGACTGTGTAGATACAAAAACAGTTACGTCCTTGTTTTTCTTATAGTCATAAACTACAATCTTGAATCCCTTATAAAATCCACCATTGAATTTTATGTCCGTCCAATCCACCTGTATAGGTGTTTCACTCATCCCTTTACCTTTATTCATTCTCATAATGTCCTGTATTAAAATGTTATTTTTCTTGTGCAAAGGTACAAATAAAACATCAAAAAACAAAATATTTTACATTATTTAACATTTTACATAAAACAGCCCGTCGTCAGGATGTCAGGATAACCATATTTGTTTTAATATAATGCTTGATTTAATGTATGCAAGTAAATTAACATTTTTAACAATTGTAATGTCCATATTGCAACATGGGGATCAATTGACACATCCACATTTGACTTAAATCAAAAAAGTGTTATAATACACTCATTTTTATGTTATAAAACATAATTTTTTAAGATCAAAAGATATATATTTGTGGAGTTAAAAGTGATATTAATAATTAAAAACTAAAAGATGTAAAAAATGAAGAAGTATTTTATTTTATTTGCGATGGTTTTAGGCATTAGTTTTAATAGTTTTGCAAATGCCAAGAAGGTTGATTACAATTTTGATTTCAACAGTGAAAAGATTAAAACTTATTTGAATTTGGATAGTATCCAAAATGAGGAAGTGAAAACTATACATTACAATTTTAAAAAGGCAATGCTACACGTGCCTGAGATTGAAGACGAGAAAGTAAAAGAACAGTATATAAAGAATGGCATTAATTATATATTGATTAACATGAGCGTCGTCCTTGATGAGAAGCAATATCGTAAGTATCTCCGTGTACTTAACGTTACATTTTATAACAAAGGAATAATTATCTGACATTGGTAAATATAGTAAGGGGTCTGAATTATAAAATTCAGGCTCTTTTTTTATTGTTTTATTTGGCCATGTCAGAAAATCTACTATATTAAAACAAATTTAATCAACCTGTAATATACCAGGAAGAACAAAAAAACCGCCCTAATAAATAGGGCGGCTACGAACAATGTTTTTATTTTTGCAAGCGTCTGAGGATTACGTCAGGTTTTCCGTATTTTTCATAATCCCAATCGGTTGGGGCATATTGGTCATCCCACTTCCACCTATCATACTCTTTAAATCCTTTTTTATTATAAAAATCTGATAGGAAGCCATCAAAATGGTCTAATGTAGTACCTCCCAACCTTTTGGCACTGTCAATAAGTGCATCACCTATTCCATGAATATTTGTATTGTTATGGACTGATATAATGTCATTATCGCCTTCAGGCATAGGTTTTAGTGCAAAACCGATTTCATAACCTGGTACTTGAAATGTCTGCACACCTGCATTCTTGAACTCGTCAACGGTATACGGGGTGAGAAATGAACTTCTTTTGTTTTTACCTATTTCCTGTAAAAATGACTCGTAGTCATTCCTTATGTATTGGTCGTTGTTGATTTTGTTAAGCACATCAATACGTTCAGGACTGTTGGTAATATCATTCTCTGTCATGAAACACTCAAAGAGGCCATGTTGTAACAAAGCCTCTCTTATAGTGTTGTTATATAATTTTCCTGTTTGCTTATAGAATTTAATCTCATTCAGTATTTCCATTTATCCAAAATGTTTTTATATAAATACCACAATGAGATATTAATTTTATATGCACCGCCTAACAATTTAATATTTTTTTCGTCCATATACAGTTTTTTATTGATTTCAATCATCAATGAACCGTATCTATGCCTTGATTCGGGAGTAATTGAGTTTGAATATGGGCTGTTAAATGCGACCTTGTAGTTAAAACCCT
Organism: Clostridia bacterium; assembly: GCA_016293435.1. GTDB lineage: Bacteria > Bacillota > Clostridia > UMGS1810 > UMGS1810 > RGIG1828. Next base: position 3,386 of record JAEDEG010000092.1, on the reverse strand, counting down.
CAAAATACCTCTTTATTTGCTCTATAAGCTCGTCAGAAGGCTTTGACCAATCATCATTCCACCCAATACAAATATCAACGTCAGAAGCCAATTCTGAGGGAAATGAATGACAGTCAATGATAAGATTGTCATCACCGTTGATTTGGGAAGACAAAAGCATGTCATGGAAAAGGTATGCTTGTTCTGCCATAATATATGCCTCACCTTCCTTCTCACGTGTACAACCATTGAAATCCGTGTAGAACCTGCCTTGTCCTACTTCCTCCAAAGGCTCGTTTTCTTTCAGTCTTTCAACATCACAGAAAAAACGTGAGAAATTAAAAACGACAGGTAGTATTCTCTTGTCAATTCCCCTTGGCTTGAATATCACATCAGTAAACCAATCAGTCCACTTGTCTACCTCACTTTGTATGTCACCATTCCATGTATTTACAGGAATAAAGTCACTTGAATGAGGGATGTTAAGAATAATCTTGTTGTATTTTTTCATTATTTCTATTTTTTAATTGTTGTTTTTACAGTGCAAAGGTACAATCTAATTTTTAATTATGCAAGTAATTAACATTATTTAACGTTGAAAAGGTACACGATTGAGTACCATTATCCTGCATATATAAACAGTTTTTCGGTTTTTACTGTTTGTTTCCTGCCCGTTTTTGTCGTACCCATACCGTCATGTTTTTTTGCAGACCATACACACTTGAAATCATCAGGGGCTGTGTATTCTGATACATACACTTTTATACCACGTCGTGACATCATCCTTACCCATTCCCAAAAAGCAATATGATCAAAATCGGATTCATATTTTTTGGTTTCAAAATATGGAGGGTCACAATATATGACACAATCATTTGGGATATATATCTTATCACCTAATGAACGGTATGTATCTAAAAAAAACAATGTACTTTCAATATTCTTGAAATTATCTACCTGCTTCTTTAGCCCGCTGTATGCTTCCTTAATATGATCTTCGTTTTTCTTCACATTGAATTTTGCATAGCCATTGAACCATGCCCCACCATAAGAACAACACGCCCCAACAAAACCTATAAGATACTCAGGATAACGTTTGTCATTATTAAGGTATGATTCTTTTATGACATTATACATTTCCTGGGTGAGTTCATCAGAGTTTTTCGGTAGGTTTAAAGATGATAGCCCCTTTTCCTTTATACATTTCCATAAGGCATGGACATAACGGTTTATTTCTACTGCATACTTCTTCCTTAACGGTACATTGCACACTACGTTCATGCCACCCCCGAAGGCATCAATGAATAATGTTTCGTCAGTGGTATCTTCAAGAAGTATGGGTAGCAGTTCCTTTATGAATTTTCTTTTGCTGCCTGAATATCTCATGTTTTTATTATTGTTTAACTGTGCAAAGTTAATACATTTTTCTGATATAACCAAATAAATTAACATTTTTAACATTCCTGATAACATCACGTGCATCCTGAGCTTTACCTGACGATGAAATATTTGTTTTAATATAACAGAAAAAATGAAACGGCCAAATAAAAATGAATTTATTTTTAGTTTTAATGAAAAAAATAGGGACTACTCATCACGAGCAATCCCTACATAACAATAAAATCAACAACCCTTATTTAAGAAACTCACCCCAAGCATCTACGGCACAATTATACACATAATCAAAAAACTCAGAACGCATCTTCTCCTGTGCGTCGTTTTCAAACTCGCTCCAAGCCTCATAGTATTCGTCATCGTTATCATAATCATCATGGTCAGGCTGTCCTTCCATATTCCCGAAATCACCATAGTCTTTACCGTCATCTTCATGGTCAATCTCACAATAGAAGTTAAAGGCATTACCTTCCTCATGGGCACAGATAAAGACATTTACACAGAAGGTACGCTTAATCCATATGAGCCAATGGTCTGGGTATGACCATGCAGTATCAACGTTAAATGTGATAACCGCTTCATCGCCGACCACATTCAACTCAAGACAATTCAATTCTGCGTCCCACTTAGTGCCAAGGCAACCAAGTTCCCAAGGCTCTTTGCCTTTGGCTTCACTCTCACCATTGTAGAACTTCTCATTTCCCATGCCTCTGTATGCAGCGTTGATGTCATACCACCCGATATGGCCAAACTTACGATACTGCTCTTTGGCTATTTCAGGTATTTTTTCTGAATAGTTCGTGGTATCATACGTTAGGTACGAGTCATCGGGGTACGGACGGAATGTACGCATGGTAACTCCTTTAACCATTTCAATGGCCGCAGGATTATCAACTGAATTACCCCTTGAATTTGAACCAAACCCATAGTTAGTTTTTTTACGCTTACCTTCTTCAAGAAGAGTATTGAAAGCCTCTTCTATATCGGTTTTCTCACTCACTTGAGAGTTCTTCAAACCCTCATTAATGAACTTCAAGATGTTCTCTTTCTTGCCCTTCAAGGCAATGGTGTTGTAACTCCAATTTGGCATAATTATAATGTTTTAATTGTTATACTATGTTTGTTTCTTAATTACACTGCAAAGGTACGGCTTTATTCTGACATGGCCAAATTTTTATAGTTAAATGATGTTAATGAATTAGACTTTTATTCTCACCGCCTCAATCTCATAATCTGAAATGTCATTTGCCTTGCAATACTGCTCTGCTTCATCTTGATTAGAGAAATGCCTTATTTCAACAGTAACACCGTCTTGATGATAAATTTTCAGATCGGCTCCTGTACTACATTCACCATGTTCGGTAAGATACAGTTCTATATCTGGATACAACGCTTTTAGTCGTTTAATATTGCGCCTTACGGTATCAATATTCTTATATACCCGATACTTCCCTTCAAGGCAGGTACATGACTCCCATTTAGCCTTGTTTTTATAAAAACCACAGAAGAAATTTATTCCCACGGTTTTAGGATACCTGCAAGTTATAATATATCTTTTCATATTATTCGTATATTGTTAGTTAGGGATTACTCTTACCGCTATTCCATAGGTGCATTGCTCAACATCCAAACCGTCAATTACAACATAGTCTGTTTCCACAGTAAACTCCTTAACTTGGTCAGCACGTTTAATATTCTTGAATAGCCGCTTTACAAGCCAATTATAAATGTCATTGTTATCCATGTAATCAGAGTAAAGACCTCTTTCATGATTACCTGTAACAACAACGTAACGGCGTTCAAACATTTCACCATGCAAACCAGTCCATGTTGTTTTTTTCACATACTTGGCATTTACACTGCCATAACCCGAAAAATGTTTAATCTTCATAACTTTATGTTTTTAATTGTTTGACACTGCAAAGGTACGATATTTCCACGATATTACCAAATAAAAATAGTTAAAATAACTTAAATTAAAAATTTTACATAATTTAACATTTAAAATTTGG
>JAEDEG010000005.1 GCA_016293435.1 Clostridia bacterium | reverse complement strand
GGAGTTCAATCTCCCACTGAAAACGTTGAATGACGCGGCTTTGCCACTTATTGAAATTTAATTGCTGCTAACATTTAGTATTGCTATTTTCACAGTAATAATTCTGCTATTGTTACACTTTACTTTGACAGCAGTGAGCTAAGGATAATATTTGTTTAAAATCAACCTTGCAATATTAAAATTTTATGTTATAATCTTTAATATGGATTTATATAATTTGAGATAGAAATAATCTTGTTTCATATATAAAAATCATAAAAAAGAGGTGACCTTAAAATTATGAAACTTTGTTCCGTATGTAATAAAAATCCCGCAGTTGTATTTGTCAGTAAGTCCGACGGCAAAAGGATGATTAATGAGGGCTATTGTCTTCCTTGTGCCATGAATTCCGGCATTACTCCGGCAAGTCAGCTTGCCGATCAATTTGGCATAGATCCCGAGGAATTAAAGCAGATGGTAGACAGCATGACCGATATGATGGAAAACGGAGACATGCATGATGCCTTTGCAGATATTTTCGGCGGCGGAAATCTCATGGATCCAAACGATGAATACGGTTCCGAATTTACCGAGCCTAAAATTCCGATTAATGACAAAAAAGCAAAAAACTCTATTAAAAAAGAGCAAAAAAAGAAAAAGTGCCTCAATAACTTTGGTGTTAATCTTACCGAAAAGGCAAAAAATTCTCTTCTCGACCGCGTTGTAGGCAGAGAAAACGAGATTGAACGAGCTATCCAGATACTCAATCGCCGTGCCAAAAATAACCCCGTATTGCTTGGTGCTCCCGGTGTCGGCAAAACTGCAATTGCAGAGGGCATTGCTCAGCGTATAGCCGATGGTGATATTCCCGAAAAGCTCAGCGGAGCCGAGGTTTATTTGCTTGATATGGCAAATATTGTTGCCGGTACTCAGTACAGAGGTCAGTTTGAAAGCCGCCTCAAAAACATAGTCGAAGAAGCTAAAAGGGATAACGTTATTCTTGTAATTGATGAAATTCATTCTATTGTAAAGGCGGGCGATGCCGACGGTGCAATGAATGCCGCAAACATCTTAAAGCCGGCACTTTCCAAGGGCGAAATTCAGGTTATCGGTGCCACCACACCCGAAGAATATCGCAAATTTATCGAAAAGGATGCCGCTCTTGAACGCCGTTTTCAACCTGTTATGATAGAGGAACCCTCAGCCGAAGAGACTGTTGAGATTATCCGCGGCACCAAAGACTATTACGAAGAGTTTCATAATGTTACAATTGATGATAATATAATCTGCGAGGCGGTTTCTCTTTCGGGCAGATATATAAATGACAGGTTTTTCCCCGATAAGGCTATTGATGTTATTGATGAGGCCGCATCAAAGGTAAACATCGACAATCCCTATTCCAAAGGTATTGTCAAAATAAAAGAAGACCTCAATGCCGTAAATTCCAAGCTCGAAGCTCTTGAGGCAGAAACCGAAGCTCCCGAGTATGAGCGCATTGCCGAGCTTAAGAGCGATAAGTGCAGATTGGAAAACGAGATGAACAGCCTGCGTCAGCTCCAGAGAAAAACCAAACTTACAATTGCAGATATAGCCGCAGTTATAGAGCTGTGGACGGGCATCCCGGTCAAAAACATTACCGAAACCGACAAAGAAAAGCTCTTGTACCTCGAAACCTCTCTTCACAAAAGAATTGTCGGTCAGGAAAAGGCAGTTGCAGCGGTTGCAAAGGCTGTACGACGCAGCCGCGCTCTTTCTCTTACCAAAAAGCGTCCGGTTTCCTTTATATTTGTCGGTCCCACAGGTGTTGGTAAAACAGAGCTTGTCAAAGCGCTTGCCCAAAATCTTTTTAATGACGAAAATGCTCTTATTCGCATGGATATGAGTGAATATATGGAAAAACACTCCGTTTCCAAAATCATCGGTTCACCTCCGGGATATGTTGGCTACGACGAAGCAGGCCAGCTTACCGAAAAGGTACGCCGTCACCCATATAGTGTAATTTTGCTTGACGAAATAGAGAAAGCACATCAGGATGTATTCAATATCTTTTTGCAGATACTCGATGACGGCCGCATTTCTGACAGTCAGGGCAGGAAGGTAAGCTTTGAAAACACCATAATAATTATGACCTCAAATGCCGGCACTTCAGTAGGAGCCGCGTCGGGCATGGGCTTTATGACCGAAACAGACGGTGTCAGCTTTAAGATTGACAAAACCCTCAAAGAAATATTCCGGCCGGAATTTCTGAACAGAATTGACGAGATAGTCGAGTTCAAAGAGCTTTCAAGAGATGAACTCATAAAGATAGAAGACCTCATGCTCTCTGATACTGTGTCATCTGTCAGAGCTTTGGGCGGTGAGCTCAATGTTACCCGTGAGGCAAAAGAAAAAATCCTCGATAATTCCTATAATCCGCGCTACGGTGCAAGACCCATTCGCCGTGAGATTCAAAAGGCAATTGAAGATCCCTTGAGCGAAATTATTCTCGCATCAGACGATATCAGCGGTACAAAAATTGTTGCCGACGTATATAATGGCGATGTTAGGGTAAGCCTTATGAAAGATATTGCATGAGTGCATGATTTTAATTTTTTGTACTCTTATTCTTTCAATTTTTACCTTAAATTCAATAAATGGAGGATTACAAATGACCGAACTTGAAACAATCTCCAGAGCCAAAATGTATATTGATAAGCTCGCAAACGGTGTGAACCCTCTTGATGATACACACGTGTCAGATGATGATGTTGTAAATAACGTTCGTATTTCCCGCTGTTTATTCTATGTTTCGGATCTTTTGAGACAGATTATGGATAACGGTGGACTCACACCGCCAAAAGCGGTCAAAAAAGACAAGTTTTATGTTACAGCCGAAGCTCTCAAAAACTATTCTTTTTCCGAAACAGCAATTCCGGTCAGCAAAATTGCCGAAACTCTTAACAGCTTTATTGACCCGCAGCATATGAAAAAAATTTCCCATATAGCTATTAACGATTGGCTTGTCAGTCTTGGTATGCTTTCAATCGAAACCAAGCCCGACGGCAAAAAAATCAAAAGGCCGACAGAACGCGGTAATAAAATCGGTATATTTGTAGAACACAGAGTAGGGCAAAGAGGAGAATATGACGTAAATCTCTATAACATTAATGCTCAGCACTTTGTGATTGATAATATCGAAGCTCTGATTACTCATATGCACTATTCCAAAGAAAAAAGCGAGGAAGGTGCAGAAGCATGATTTGTCCTATGGATTTTTCGGATTTTGACAAAATGTATGCTATCATGTCTTCAAGCTTCCCGCCTGATGAATACCGCCCATACCTTGAGCAAAAAGCTTTGCTCACAAATCCCCGCTATCGCATTTTTTCGGTTTCTGATGACATATCATCCGAAATGAAAGCATTTATCGCAGTGTGGAATTTTGACAGCTTTTTGTATGTAGAGCACTTTGCGGTGAACCCCGATTTCAGGAATGAAGGCTTAGGCTCGCGTGTTCTTGCCGACATACAAGCTATGTTTCCAAAGCGAATATGCCTTGAGGTTGAGCCACCCCAAACCGAACTTTCGGAGCGCAGAATTGCATTTTACAAGCGAAACGGATTTTATCTCAATAACTACCCCTACGTTCAGCCGCCCATATCAAAAGGCAGAAGCCCGGTGCCGCTCATGATTATGACTACCAACGGAGTCGCATCAAAGGATGAGCACGATAGCATAAAAAGAACCTTGTACAAGCATGTATACAGCGTTCCTGCAGAAGAAAGCTAATTTGTTTTTTGCTGTAAAAATTTTTAATTAAATTATACCAAAAATAAATGAGAATTTTTGCTTTTGCATTGATTCTCATTTTTTTATGTAAAAAGATGTTTTCTGCTTATTCGAAAAAGAGAATGAGTGCATAAAAATTTATGCTGTGATTATTGTTTTGAGCAATATTCCATGCTATAATTTTAATATAAAAGCAAAAAAATATCCGAACAATTGAAAGGAGTCAAGACAAATGGATAGAATTATTTCATTGCTCCTGTGCCTTTGCCTGGTATTTACGCCACTTTGTGCATTAGCAGATGCAGGAACGGAGCTTTCCGTCAACTACGATTCCGCTGCACAGCGGGTTCGTCTCACTGGTTTTTCTCTTGGAGAAACCGATATTGTGCTGGTGAGCTTCGGCAGCTATTCCGATTTTGTTTCAGGCATCAAAGCACCGCTCGATTTTTACACATTCAGAAGCTATGGCAGATTTATATATTCATTTAAAATGCCGCTTGACGCGCCGGCAGGCAAATATGAAATATATCTTACCGGCAAAAACGGTACTGCAATTGCTGATTTTATGTATTTTGATCCTTCCGAAGCAAATCTTCTTGTTCAACAAATCAATCGTATTGAATCGTTGGGCGGTTACATAGATTTTGTAAAAGACAATGCAGCCGCTCTTGGCTTTGATACTACCTCTGACCTCTATGAACAGAATGTAGAAGCAGCATCGGAGCTTCTTTTTGAGTTAAATGTTGAATTTAGCGATAGCGTAGGCTTTAACAAATCCTTTTCCAAATGCTTAGTTATTGCAGCCATGCGCGGAAGTACCGCCCAAGAGACAGAAAATTTGCTGTCGGAATATGAAGCGGAGCTTGGTATTGATTATAAATCAGACTATTTGGAAAATCCAATGTATTCAGCCAACGAAAGGACTGCTCTTGCCGCTCTCCTCGGTACTGTAGATTATATTAATGAGCTGCAGCTTGTCAGAGAGGAGATCGAAACTGCCGAATTTCCCGAAGTGCTTGACGCTCTCGGCATCCTTGCCAAAATAAAAAGTGCCTCCGGTTACAAAGCGATGCAAAATGTATATGAGCAGCATTGCTCTGCCATAATCTACGGTAACCAAGATTATAATTCAGCCTTGGCAAAAATTGTTTTTGGCAATATGATGGATATGGAGTTTGACACCCTAAGCGATATTAAAGAAAATTTTGACAAAGCAGTTACTATGGCCAACACAAAAAAGCCCACCTCTTCCGGCGGCGGTGGCGGTTCGTCCGCAAGCTTTTCTCCCACAGGCATAAGCAACAATACATATGATGAGGTTTTTGATAACAATGCCGAAACCGCCGCAGACGAAAAATCTTATAAGCTTCCTAATCTCAAATATGGTGCTCAGTCCTCGTTTACAGACCTGGCTCCTGAACATTGGTCCTATGCGGCAGTATCTGCTATGAATCAGTCCGGCTATATAGACGGTTATTCCGACGGAAGCTTTAAGCCGTCCTCCGATATTACAAGAGCTGAATTTGTCAAAATGATTACTGCAGTTTTTTCCATGACCGGCAATAGAAATACATTATTCAGTGATGTGATCCCGGATGCATGGTACAGCAAATATATTGCCGCGGCAGTTTCCTACGGAATCACAAACGGGTATGACGGCAAGTTTTTCCCCGAAGCACACATAACCCGCCAGGATGCAATAGTTATGGCCTACAGATGCGCAGCTGCTCTCGGCATAACCTATAGCGGCACCTATAGCTTTGATGATATTAACAATGCATCAACCTATGCATGGCCGGCTATTTTCTCCCTTGCCGCAAACGGCGTTATTAAGGGAGACGAAAAAAATAACGTAAATCCATTAAGCAACATTTCACGTGCAGAGGCAGCTCAGCTCCTTTTTTCACTTGCACTTGATGTTTCGGAAAAATCAAAATAGGAGGTGTATCACATGAAAAGAATAAAAGTTATCTTAGCATTGATATGTATATTTATTGCGCTTTTGTCATGCGAGGCATTTGCAGATTCAACCGCAGAAAGTGAAAAAGAATTTCTTGACTGTCTCGGCATAACCGATGGTATTGATATGACCTCCGACACAAATATAACAAGAGCCGAATTTACGGCAATGGTAATCAGAATGACCAATCAGGCATCACTATTTGCTCCGGACGGAAGCTTTAGCGATGTTGGTAAAGAAAGTCCCTTTGCCTCCGAAATATACTCGGCAAAGGCACTGCACATTACCAATGGTACATCAGAGAGCACCTTCACCCCCGATGCGCCAATTCTGACAAAAGGCGCATATAAGATGGCGGTTATCGCTCTTGGCTACGAAAGCTATGCTCAGGCAATGGGCTCGGGGGGTTATGTCTCAATGGCTTCTCGTCTTAAGCTTCCCAAAGCGGTGAGCCAAGCTTCGCATACCTATCTTACAAGAGAAGATGCAGTTCATCTTATCTACACCTGCCTCTACACCGACATAAGCGAAATTACCGGTGTTTCAGATGGAGATGTTATTTTTACTACCTCAGGCAAAAATCTCCTAAATTCCAATTTCAAGCTGACCTCGGTTGAAGGCGTTGTCACAACGGCAGGGTTTATCAGTGATTCTGATCTGTATGCCGGTTCTGATGTGATCGAAATAAACGGCAAAGTATTAAAATGCTTTCTTGATTGCAGTTCTTCATTCGGCAAAAACGTAATTGCATGGTATGACAGTGATAATAATACCGTAAGAGCAATAGATATTTTGCAAAATAACGTGATATCAATTGATGCCGCCGACATAATCGGTTATTCTGATTTTGTACTCACTGTCGAAACAGAAAATGGCGGTGAGAAAAAATATAAGCTTGCAAAAAATTTCGGCTTTATGAAAAATGGCCGCTTGCTTGCCCATACCGATGATGATTTTGTTTTTGAAGGTACAGCCACCCTCATAGACAACAATACCGACGGTCTCTATGATTATTTTATGGCAGAATCGATTGAATATTTTGTAGTGACCTCTTTCAATACGGCAGATGAAATAGCCTATGATCGCAGCAGTTCTCTTTGCTATGTTGAGCTTGAATCCTCTGTCGACAGAACGTGCAATATTTATTTGTATGATAGTAAAACCGATACATATAAGCACGCTGATTCTTCTGTTGTTACCGTGGGCAAAACACTTATGGTTATGCAAAGTGATGACCGAACCGTGTGCAAAATCTTTGTTTCCGAAACCGACACCATAAAAGGCGTTGTTCAAGAAATAGGGGATGATTTTTATATTATTGATCAGACCCGATACAAAATCAATAGCTATTTCAAAGCAAATTCTTCATCGGTTACCCCGGGAACGGCATACACGTTTTTCATAGCACCGGACAAAACACTTACTTTGGTTGACAGTGTTGCTGATTCAAAACTACATTACGGGTTTGTAATCGACAGGGCCAACACCAATGGAATCGCCAATGAAACAAAACTCAAAATTCTTACTCAAGACAACAAAAGAGAGGCATACTCTCTTGCCGATAAGGTGAATATTAACGGTACAGTTGCCGATGCCGGCAGTCCTGCTTGTGCCTCAATCACAAAAAATTCTCTTATCAGATATTCACTCAATAAAGACGGCAAAATATCATATGTCGAAACAGCTGCAGACGGCGAGATTACGCAGGAGGTTTCCTACGGAAGAAATAGCGGCTTTACGTGTTACGGCAAAGGTATTGCCGTAAAGTATAAAGGCTCGGGCAATATTGCAATGCCAAACTTTATACTCAAAAATTCAATTATAATCAGTGTTCCGTCATCGCTAATGTCCTCACCCGACGGCATCTATCCTGATGAAAGCTACAACATAAAATCTTTGTCCGCCCTCTCAAATGACGAAGATTATACCATCGACGTATATGACCTTGACAGTAATTTTTATCCGGCAGTAGTTGTGGTGTATTGCAATTCCTCCGATTTATCAGAGGCGGAATCAGCCGGCGAGTATTCAAAAACTGTAATGGTTACCGATGTTACCTCTGTTTATGATGATGAAGGATTAGAATCGTGCAAGATATATGCATTTGACGGCCAAAAATATGTTGATTATGTTGTTTCAAGCTCTGTTTATCCCACACTTAAAGATGCCGGAAAGATCCCCGGCGGCGGTGATATTGTAAGGCTTGTCATATCCAATAACACAGTAAAGGGCATTGCAATAGACGTAGATTATAATGCTTTGGATGCCTCGGTTAAAATCAACTACGGCAAAGAAATCCTTTCCACAGCAACAAACAGTGTACTGACATACATTTCGGGTAATGTGATTACTGCAGACAGCAATTCGATAGTACTGGATATAGATGAAGCCCCAACTCCAAATACAGGCAGCTATATAAATAACATCGCAGCAATTTCCATAAATTCACCCAAATATATAATATACAATCGTTCAACCGGCGAAGCCTATGCCGGCAGAGAAGGCAGTCTGTACAGCGGAGAACAAAATCCTTACGTTGTATGCAAGCTATCTTATTATCAAAGTCAAAATGTGTACATCTACATTGATTGAAAGGAGGACATAAGATGATAAAAAGAATTCTTTCCAATATACTTGCACTTATTTTTGTACTGTCCGGAATTAATGTTCATGCAGCTAAAAAGGTTGATTGTCAGGTTAATGAAACCTTCGATAACTATCCCCTTAACGACACCTCCGAATTTCAAAAGACCATAACCGCAGCAGCAGGTATTGATACCCGTGTTACAGAGCGAAGCGGTACAAATAAAGCATTGTATTCACGACTTTGGAATGGCGGCGTCAAATTTACGGTTCCTGTAAGTGACTGTAAAGATAAAATGGTATTTTCATTTGATATTATGACAAGTGGAGATGCAGTTTCCGGATCGGCTCTCAGTCTCAAGGGAGAATCACCCGTTTTTCGTTTCAATTCAAACGGTCAGGTGCTTCTCGATGATGATAAAAAAATTACATCACTTCGTAAAAACGTATGGAAAAGCTTTGCTGTAGCAGTAGACTTTACCGCCGGTACCTACGATTTGTATATAGATTCCAAATGTGTATTTGAAAACAGATTTTTCTGTTCAACCCCCAAAACAATAACTGAATTCAGCTTCAATTTTACCACCTCCGAAGATAACGGTGATGCGGGGCTCTATCTGGATAATATAAGAGTATATGAGGGAATTGCTCCTGCAGCGGAAAGCGATTTTGCCAATAAACCTGCATCCAACGAAGTTCTCGAGTTTGAACCGACCACAGAGCAGCCCATATACGATAAGGTGTTTATAGAATCCTACGGCAAGCAGGGTATATCAGCTTCTCTTGTCGAAAAAGAAGACACAACTGCCAAATGGGAAAAGGTTGACGGAGTGGAAAATGAAGTAATTCATTTTGCCAAAGAAGGAAAAAATGATGTTTATGCCGATATAACCACCGCCATGGCCGATACAACATCATATGTGTTTCAGTATGACTACCGTATTTCGCCAAGCTCCAGTGACGTTACATCAAATATTGTACTCTATGCACCCGACGGTTCAACTTCATCGTTTATAAGGGTATATTATAACGGTCAGCTTTTGGTAGGCAATACAGGTGTATGTACTCTTTCCTACAATACATGGTACAATATTGCTGTAGCGTGCGATCTTCTCAGCGGTACTGCAAGTGCATATGTCAACGGTGAACTCATAAAAAGCGGCATACCGCTTATAGGCGGTGGAAGCATTGCTACCAGATTCAGAATAGGATATCCGAGCTCGTCATTTACAGATTTTCACGAGTTTTACATCGGTAATTTCAAGCTTTATGAAGGCAAAGAGCTCCGTAACTTTGACAATGCACCTTCAAAAGATGAGGTATCAAATGAAATGCCTGCCAACGGCTTTAACTCTGATTCTATACTCGAATCCTCGGAGCTTATAAAAACACAGCTTGGATATGATACAATTTTTATGACCTCCAATAGCAAGTGCTTTATAAACAAAGAAAAAAGAGATTATTCGGATTTTTCAGCATCGCCGTATCTTGACAGCAACAATGTCTTGATGGTTCCCGATGAACTTTTGGCAACGGCAATGAATATGGAATATAGCCGTAATGATTCTTCTGTCTCCTTTGGAAAATACACCATGACTGCCGGAAGTACCGCGGTTTTAGGTGCATCTTCATCTGTCAGCCTTGATTCATCTCTTGTGCTCAAAGATGGCATATACTATATTCCTGCAATGTCCTTTTGTCGAGATGTGCTCAAAAAATATGTATATTGGGATGACAGAGGATACCTGGTTATTTCTGATGAGAATCGTGCATTCAAAAACGATCCCGATCAAAACAAAGAAACAGTTGATATGATTCAGCGTTATATGCACTATGACCGTCCTTCACCGCAGAAAATATATAATGATATCAAATCAGGAGATTTATACAAGGTTCATCCGCGTTTTCTCGCTACAAGAGAAGAATTTTTGGCGCTCAGAGCTAAAATCTCAACCAATTCAGAATATTTAAATGTATATAAAAACCTTATAAATCAGTCAGAAAACTATATTGCTCAGCCTCTCACTAAATATGATAAGCCGGACGGACTTCGTCTCTATGGTGCTCTTGCTACAACTGCCGGAGGAATGATAAAAACGCTCGGTATTGCGTATCAGCTTACCGATGATCCCAAATATGCCGAAAGAGCCTGGCAGGAAATAGAAAATATTCTTTCGTGGCCCGATTGGAATCTTGACGCCCACAATCTTGACTCCGGCGCAGGAGTTCCTGCTATAGTTACGGGCTATGACTGTATATATAACTATTTAACTCCCGAGAGAAAAGAGCATTTCAAAAAACGCTTTCAGGAGATGTATATTGATTATGCTATAGGATGCTGCAACGGAACAAGCAAATTTAATTTGCTTAATTCATCCTACACATATTCCAACTGGGGAGCAGTGTGCGGAGAGGGAATGCTTTCTGCGGCTCTGTGTCTTATAGATGAAGAGGATGAAAACAGCCTGCTTACTCAAAAATGTTCATTTCTTGCATCTCAGATAATTCAGTCATTAGAGTATACCTTTGGGCTTCTTTATCCTTCGGGTACAACCAAAGAAGGATTTGTGTACTGGGAATATTTCTTCTCAAGTCTCACTGAAATATTAGATCGTCTTGTGCGCATTTGCGGTGATGATTATTCACTCATGTCATCCCCCGGTTTTGCAGATAGTATTAACTTCTGCCTATACGGTCAAGATTCAAATGGTGCATGGCCTTTTAGTGACACAAAGATGAATCTGGGTGTGTATTTCCCCGATACAACATTTTTGTATGCACGTCTGACGGACGATAAAGAGCTTGACGGTATATTAAATATCTTCAAAAATAATGTTGGTCAAAAATCAACCATATCTCAGGTATTGTGGTCAGATTGCTCAGCGACAAATGAATTAAATTACCCTCTCGACTATTATGATAAGGGTCAGTCTATGACATTTATGAAATCCTCATGGCAGGATCCCAATGCCATATTCTTTGGTTCTCTCGGCGGTACCAACTCCAAAACCATGTCCCATATCGATAAGGGTACATTTATCTTTGATGCTCTTGGCGAACGTTGGTTTGTTGACTTAGGCTCCGATAACTACAATCTGGTAGCACCGGGCGGATATTGGGGTCTTAACACCAGGCGCAACCTCTATCGTATCAGAACAGAGGGTGCCAACTGTCTGGTTATCAATCCCTCAGCTGATGATTTCGGCCAGGAGCTTGACAAAACCGCAAGCGTAATCCGCTATGAATCGGGTGACAGAGGCTGTATTTCGGTTCTTGATTTAACAGAAGTATACGGTACCCGAACCCAAAAATATCACAGAGGATATATGCTCACAGATGATAGAGATGCTGCAATGATTCAGGATGAACTCACACTCTCCGTACCGAGCGATTTATATTGGTTCCTTCACACAGAGGCCAATATCAAAATTGCCGATGACGGCAAAAGTGCCGAATTTACTCAAAACGGTAAAAAGGTAAGGGTTGAATTTTATTCCGACATTCCCAATTGGAGACTCGAAGTGATGAAGGCTGAATCACTGAGTAAGCTTGAGGTGTATGAGGGTGAGTATTCAAGGGATTCAATCCGTAAGCTTGCTTTTGTTGCAGAGGATGCATCCGGTAATGTTACTATCACAGCAAAGCTTATTCCTATTGATGAATCTGTGGAGCAAAAAAGTCTTGAATACAAACCGATATCCGAATGGAAAGTGCCCGACGGAGCTCTCTCAAAGCCGCGTCTGACCTCGCTTTCTATAAACGGTATGCCTCTTGAGGGCTTTGCCTCCGATATCAAAAAATATACAGTAAATCTACCTTACGGAAGCAAAGTTCCGTATTTTGAGGCACAGTCCGACAACGGCACAGTGCATATCACTCAGCCTTCTGCTCTCACCGACAATGCCGTGATTACAGTCACAACAAAAGATGGTTCCAAAACAATCTATAGTATAATGTTTAACCTTGATATAAATATTACCAACAATCTTGCAAGCACAGGCATTTCCAAAGGTTTGCCCGCCGGCGCATCTCTTATTAAGCACTCCTCTGTTTATGCAGACCACGAACCGCAGACCGAACATTTGGCAGCATGCGCTGTAGACGGCGATTTTACCACAAGCTGGACCTCCGATCAGGACGGAAGATACATTGAACTTGATTTTGGTTCATCCGTCGATTTTGACGGTGTGGCATTCTCTTTTCTCTATGGTGACACCAGACAATATAGCTTTGAAATCCTTGTATCTGATGATAAGCAAAACTATACGCGTCTTTACAGCGGCAAATCAAGCGGTGAAACAGCTGATTACGAGGTTCTTCCAATCAGCGGCAAGGCAAGATATCTTCGGCTTGTAGGGCATTTTAATTCCGAATCCAATTGGAACAACGTGACAGAGCTTGCTCTCTGGTCACAGCAATAGAAAGAGGTGGAATCCCATGAAGAAAATAATATCTCTTTTAACACTCATAACTTTGATTTTTTTGGCTTCCGTTTGCGTTCGTGGTGCAGACACAGTTACAATATCCGATATTACCCCCTCTGATACAAGCTCTGTTGAGCTTGTATCAGGCTCAAGCCTTACCCTAAGTGCCAATGTCTTGGGTGCACAGCTCGTTCAATTTGTGCTTGACGAAAAGACAGTTGCCGAATTTGAGGGCGAAGCAGTATATGAACATAATATTCCCATGAGTGAGCTTTCGCTAGGGTACAGAAGCTTTAAGATTGTAGCCTACGATGCCGACGGAAATCAATATACCGATACCTCGGTTTTTAAGCTCTTTGTATACACAAGGGAGCCGGTTAACCCCGGTATATCAACAGAACCTCAAACCTTTGATAACATTAGTGATAAATATGCCGAAAGAACAAAAGACCAAGCTTTAATTGATGCCTTCTCAGATGAACATGGATGGACACTCACCGGTACCGATGTATATCTTCAAAGAGTAGCAGGTGCAAGCGGTGCCGAGGGTGATTATGCCATAAAAGTTATTCCTTACGGTGAAGTATCCAACGCATCCGCAGTATTTAAGTTAGATGCATGGACACAAAAAGTTACTTCCGGTATTGTGGTTGTCGATTTTGATATGATGTATGGACCTATAGACGGAGCCCACATTCAAATGCAGTCTTTTCCTCTTGTTACAGGCTCATTCATAACCACAGAGAAAAAAACAAATGTATATGATACAGATTTTATAGCTCAAACAGGGCAGTGGATTCATTTTACCTATGAATATGATGTAGATAACGGCACAATTTCTATTTCTTTAAACGGGGATAAATACGTAAATAAAGCAAAGGCAAAGGCACCGGATGTCAATAATAACTTGTCTAAATTCGAGCTGCTTCCTCAGTTTTGGAGTGTAGCAAGCTATTATACCAAAAATTACTGGTCACATATGACTCTTGATAATTTCAATGTGTATATTAAAAATGATGAGTATACTGTTTCTGATTACGGATATGTTAGGGGAGGAGTTTTGTCTTCGGGATCGGAGGTTCCGTTTGGAAGTGAAGCACTTTATGTCTCTCTTGCGTCAATTGACGGAGAGCTTACCGATAGCGACGTAGAGCTTTTGGCAGACGGCGTGCCTGTAGCGCATGGCGGTATTACACTCGATGGCAGCACCGTAGAAGTTGCTTTGCCATCCGGTCTTTCGGGCGGTACAGAGCTTGATTTGCAAATCAAATCCAAATCCGAAAACGGAGATGCTATCATACCCGAAGCAGTTTCGGCTCACTATATTCTTTCCCAAGAATCAGATGTGTCGTATATATTTGCCAAAAATGGTGAAGTTACTTCTTCAAATACTTCCATAGTCGAAAATGATATCGTCACGGCTGATTGCACATGCATAAATATGTCTTCCTCCGATAAGGAACTTCTTCTTATTTTTGCAGTCAGAGAAAGCGGACGTATTGCTTCAATTTCTGCCAAAAAAGTTACTGTTTCGGCTCATGACAGCATAGATGCCAAGCTTTCTCTTGCACCCATAAGCCGCTCTATATCCAATGCTGAGCTCACGCTCCACGCAATTGTAGACTTAGGTCTATAATATAAAAATTTTTTTAGAAAGGAAAATGAAAAATGAAAAAATCAGTTTTAAACAAAATGGTAACGCTGCTTGTTGTACTCACATTTATCATGAGCTCAAGCATAATACCGATGTCTGTTTCTGCATCGGGCACAGTTACAATCACAGCTCCGGTCTCAGGAGCCAAGGTAGAAGCCGGCACAGTTGCCTTTGAGGCATCCGCAGATGGTGCAGCCTCGGTAGCCTTCTATCTCGACGGTGAGCCTATTGCCGAGTTTTCCTCGGGCGAAGCTCTCTCAGCAACTGCCGATGTTGCGGTGGGCAACAGAGAATTTAAGGTTGTGGCAGTCTTTGATGATGAAACTCAGATAACTGCTGTTTCCGAGTTTACAGCTGTATTATCCTCCTACAAGCAGGAGGTTAATCCCGGTGTTTCCTGCCAAACTCAAACCTTTGATTCCATGCCTCAATCATATGATTATCAAATCAACGGAAATACTGATTCAGAAACTGTTTCGTCGCTTCGAACCCTCAATGATGAAACTCTTATTCCCGGATTTTCAGAATTTGGCTGGACAGTTACCGGCACCAATCTCTTTGTCCGCAGAGTAGCCGGTGCAAGCGGCACCGAGGGTGACTATGCCGCAAGGATCGTGTCCTATGGTACCGGAACTGCCACCGATACGGTTCTGACCCTTAACGGCTGGACACAAAAGGTAACCTCCGGTGTTATCACCTATGATTTTGATGTACAGCTCTCGCCTGCTGTAGAGGCAGTATATGTTATGACAGGTATACCCGGAATAACATCAATTTCCAACGAGAGATCTAACGTAATAAACGGTACAGATTTTACAATTTCAAATGATACTTGGGTTCATCTTACATATATATATGATGTAGATAAAAGCATGCTTTCTCTCAATATAAACGGCACTCCCTATATTACAGATAAATACGTTACTCCGTCAAAGGCTACAGATCTTAGCTGCCTCAAATTTAAGCCACAGTATTGGAGTGCGTGCAGCTGGTACACTCCCAAATATTTCTCTTATTTTACACTCGACAACTTTTCTGTAAGTATTACGGGCTCTGTAGAGGTAGAGGACAAGAGCTATTCTCTCTATGGCAAAAGCTTTGAATATGAATCCTCTCTTCCATCAAATGCAGAAACAGTAAGCATAGACATTACAGATGGAATTGCTCTAAGCGAAGCTGATGTATCTGTTGCTGTAAACGGCGAATCGGCAAACTACAGCTCCTTTGAGTATGATTCTGCCTCCGGTGTTCTTACTCTCGGTATTCCCAATAATCTTGCCAAAGATGATATGCTTACAGTGACGGTGTCTCCGGCAAACTCCGATTTTGATATTGTAGAGAATTATATAGTATCCGATGAATTTATTCCTACAATCTCAGAGCTAATTCCTGCAAATGAAGAAGTAGTGTGGTTGGATAACGGCGAAATTTATTTGTCTGCGGCTGCAACCCTTGCCGATAATGTAAAATTCTATATTGACGGTGCTCTTATTTATGAATTTACTCAAAGCACATATGATAATGTATATTACACAAAAGCAGATGGATCTGCTCTTGCCTACGGAGATCACACCTTCAAGGTTGTATCTGTTTGTGCCGATGGTTCATCCGTCGAAGCAGAGTCTTTATTCACCCTTGCCAAAGTGAATGTCACATCTGTAAATAGCGGAGTTTCAACAGAGGTTCAAACATTTGATGCCATGAGCGATTCCTACAATGATAGAACAATTGACTCTGCGCTCATAGAGCAGTTCTCATCAGATTTTGGCTGGACAATCTCCGGCAGCGATGTGTATATGCAAAGAGTTGCCGGCAAAAGCGGTGAAGCCGGTGACTACGCTGTAGAAATTATCCCATATGGCCAGAATTCAAATACAAACGGCAGATTTACCTTAAATGGTTTTACCGAAAAGGTTACAAGCGGTATTATAGTTGCCGAATTTGATATGAGTATCTGTCCCGTTTATGAAGCAAATGTTAAGCTTGAGGGCTTTCCGCTTACAAGCTACAATGTAATAACCGGAGAGAAAAAATACGAAATTTACTACACAGATGTTAAACCGTCTAATAATGAGTGGGTACACTACAGATATTCCTACAATGTAGAAGAAGGTACCGTATCGATTGAGGTTAATGACAGAATATATGTATACAACCAAAAGGCGAAAGATACAGGTGCTGCAAACGATTTGTCGCATTTTGCTATATGTCCCGAATTTTGGAGTGCAGCCAGTTATTATACCAAAAATTATTATGCCAACATTACCGTTGACAATATTCAGGTATACAAAGAAAATATTCAGATGCCTCTCAGCTTCAACAGCTCCGATTGCTCACTTAATGAAACCACCTTTACATGTAATTTTACCTCCGATAATCTTACTGAATCTGCACACAGCGTATTTGTTATGATTGCGTCATATAATGGTGATAAGTTAGAAAGCGTGTCATTATACAAGGATTATGAGGTTACACCCGGCTTAGTAACCAATCCGCTCACTCACACAGTTACAGCTGACACCGATAAGGTTTGTGTATTTGTATGGGATGATGTTTCTAATACAAAACCGATAATCAAAAAGACGGAATATCCAATAATAAAATAAAGAAAAAACAATAGTGAAAATCCGCAGATTAAAAAATAATGGGTTAGTCAAAGGAGTGAAAAAATGAACGATTGTATACTAAATAACGATGGTCATCTAAAGCCCGATTATGATATTCTTAATGAATTAGGGCTTGAGTGTATGGAATGGAATTTAACAAGTCTGACCAAAAACAGTGCATATTCATTTGAGATTCTGCTTGTATCTTCGGGTGAATGTACAGTCGATTTTAATTTCGAAACTCTGGAATGTACACATGGTTCATTGCTGTTTTTTCACTGTGGCGACATGTACGACATTGCGCCGAAAGGCGATGGTGTTCATATTCGTGTAATTACATTTACCGACTTCTTCATGTATCCCTTTGAAAGTAATACTATAACCTTTCTCAGCGTAAATTACAGTAATAGAAAGTATTTTACGCAGCTGTCGGAAAAAGAATTTGAAATTGTAAGTGACATATGGTTTAAAATCGAGCAGCGACAAAAGGATTTATCTGCATTCAACAGAATATATATGATTTCTGCCATCAATTGGATTCTTTTTGATAATATGGTTATTGAGGCAGGCGATTTGCGTGAAGATAACAAGAGAATTGTAGAAAAAATAATTTCATATGTTCATGACAGCTTCTTTCGTTCTGATTTTAGTGTGAAATCGGTTGCTGATCATGTCTGTCTTACGCCAAATTATACAAGTGTACTTTTTAAAAAGAAAATGGGGATGTCTATTCAGCAGTTTGTGTTAAAGAGACGTCTTGAGCTTGCCTACGATATGCTTTTAAGAACAAAAGGCACGGTTTCCGACATAAGCGAGAAGTGCGGTTTTAACAGCTTTTCATATTTTATGCGTGCCTTTAAAAAGAAATACGGCCACACACCCAACTCTGTCCGAAAGAAACAATCATGATTTAACCCTGACATCAACGAGGTAAATTCCTTGTTGATGTCAGGGTTTTTAGATCTTTTTTCCGCCTCTTGCATTAAAATTTCAATTTTAAATTAATTTCAAAAGAACCTGAAAAAGAAAGGTCAACTCACATAAAGTCAACCTTTCTTTTTATAAATTTTAGTTTATCAGTCTGCTCCGTGTGGCGGTATGGTGCCAATATCCGAGCTTATCTCAAGCTCTGCAGATGAGCCTGCAGCAGAGTCTACTGTCGAATTTGACTCAAGCAGCTTTTGCTGTTCGATTTTTTTCCGGTTAGCCATATCAAGGTCAGCAGCAGGACCGGTATCGCCCTCGTATCCACCGTAAAGTTCTTTAGACGAGAGATTTTTATCTATAATATAATCGCTGTAAAAATCCGAGCCCGATGCAAGCTGATACGAAAAATTTTCAACACCTTTTTTCTCGCACTGAGTTTTCTCTCCCGAAAAAAGATTAACACCCAGACCAAGCGTCTCGCTTCCCCAGGTTACACCAAGCGCTGCAAGGGTAGTGGGAAAAATATCAAGAGTGGAAAAGGTTCTGTTTTTGGTGTGCTCATCACTGAGCCCTGTGTTTATAAAGCAGTTGTATATTCTCCTGCCTCTTTCCTTTGCTTCATCATCCACGCGGTCAAAGTATTTGTGATCCATTGTCAAGTGATCGCCGCTAAGCACAATTACAGTATCCTTATAAAACGGCTGTTCTTTAACCCACGACACAAATTCATATATCTGCTTGTCAGAACATCTTAACACGTTGGCATACTGATTGTCAAAATTACTTTCACACAGCTCGCATTTATATCCATCCGTAAAGTGTGTGTCAACAGTCAGCATCGTAAAATTAAAAGGCTTACCTTCGCTGTACAATTGAAGTATTTCGCGCTTCGCATAGTCAAACAGCTTTTGATCCTCAAATCCCCACCACACATAATAATCTTCAGGCAGATAGCCGGCTTCTTCACCGCGTTCTATAGCAGTATAATAGTCAAATATACGGTAATTACCATGCTGCTCAAAATATGCCCGTCTTTTTGCATAGCTTGCCTTCGAACCAACCATCAGCTCTTGATTGTAGCCTTCTTTTTCCAAAATTTCACCTATGGAATATGCTCCCGGCAAAAATTTGTTATCTTGTCCGAAGTTTGACTTTGAAATTGGGATTGTAAGCGGAATTCCACTTGTCTGAGTGACCATAGCTGCGGCAGTCCATGTTGTCCCCGGAACTGCATAGGCACCGCCGAGCACCTCTGTATCCGAAAAGCTTATATTTTCTTTTGCAAGCTCTGTAAGATAGGGGATGATGTTTTCTTCCATCAGACCACCTTCCTCAACCGAAGCAAAAGAGGTTTCCATCGATTCAAGAAAAATATATATAAGATTTTTCTTTTTTTCAGGGAACTGATATGTCTGATTTTGAGGAGGTGTATATTCTTCTTCATAAACCTGAGTTTTTCGCATCATGCCCTTAAGATACGAAAAAGCATCTATTTGATTTCCAAAAAATATAACAGTAGCCAGCAGGCTGATAAAAGAAATCAAAAACGAATGTCTGTAAAAAAAGTATAGCTGCTTTGCAGGTGAATTGTTTTTGTGCTTTTTCGAGTAGTCAAGAATTGTATTTTTGTTAATAAGTATTACAAAGGTTGTCAGATTTGCAAGCACAAATATCGAAATGGCTGTAGGCAAACAAAAATCCACACAGTTTTTAATTGCCTGCGTACTCCCGTCACTCATGGGAACTCTTGCATAATAAAGCAGATTTTCAAGATTGTTTCCTTTCAAAAACATACCCGCAAGAGTTACGGTGGCGGCAACTGTCAATATTATCGAAACGAAGAACATTTTTATGAATTTTTTAAAATCAAAAAATTGCTTTTTTTTATTCTTCAAAGAATTTTCCATATTATAATCACTCTTTTCATAAGCATGTGCGTCAGTATCCGAATCCGTTTTGGGCTGTGGATTTTCACGCCACTGCATCGTTAAAATGCTCGCAAATACGTCAGTATTAGCTGCGCTTTTGCCTCACATTGACGCAAAAATCCGCAGCCGAAAATTCTACGAACCTAAATCAAGATAAAATTGTTGTTATTCAAGGCGGAAGGTCGCAGGAATCCTGACGGATTTCAAGACCGACAACGAAGAAGAACGGCTATTTTACTTGATTTAGGCGGGTTCGGATACCGATGCACCTGCTTAAGCAAATGTAAATTAACCATAAACTCCTGAAAAATCTCGACTACGACATATTCTATCATATACACTTATTTTTTTCAATGTATAAATACTATAAAAAATGACTTGATTATATACTAAATTATCTAAATTTTATATATTGAAATATTCACATACTCACAAATTCATGCATATTATAGACACATGGGAGTGATTATATGACCATAAACAGCAATGCCGTAAGGCATAACAAAAATTTGTCCGTATTTCAAGGCGCTTCACCGGGAGACAGAGTGCTTATTCTTGCCGGCAACCCAAATGTAGGCAAAAGCACGCTTTTCAATGCTCTCACCGGTCAGAACCAGCATACCGGCAACTGGGGCGGCAAAACGGTCGAGGCCGCCTTCGGTACATATTTTCAGAGCGGTACAAAATATATTATTGCCGATGTTCCGGGGTGTTATTCTCTAAAATCGCGTTCAGCCGACGAAGCATGCGCATCAGACACACTTTGCTACACGCCGTCCGACGGTGCTCTTGTGATATGCGACGCAGGTGCACTTGAGCGTAATCTCAATCTGGTTATTCAGGTTTGTGAAGCAATGTCTGATGTAACCGTGTGCGTAAATTTTGTTGACGAAAGCCGCAAAAAGGGCATAAGCATAAACTTTGCTGCACTCGAAAAGCTGCTTGGTGTTCCTGTAGTAAAGATAAATGCACGCAAAAAAATCGGCTTTGAAAATATGATAGAAAAAACTGATAGTAAATATCCCAAATCCCCCCTTAAAGTCACCTACGGCAAAACTGTAGAAACGGCAATTCGTATGATTCAAAAAAGCCTTACAAATTGTAGCTTTTGCCTCAGTTCCCGATATATAGCGCTTCGCCTGCTTGAGGATGATGCAGGCATATGGGAGTTTATTAACAGCAATTGCAAATGCATTGACATACCCAATATACTTTCCTCCTGCACCAAAGCCCGAAGCTATCTCGAAAACAACTGTATTACCCGGGAAAAGCTGGCTGATATTATTGCCATATGCATTTCGGGAGCAGCAAAAAAAATAGCAGAAGCGTCGGTAAATATACTTCCGTGTTCAAGACAAAAAAAGGAGCACGCTGCCGATTGCATTCTTACCGGCAAATTTAGCGGATTTGCAGTAATGTTCCTCATGCTTGCACTCATATTCTACATAACCCTTCGCGGTGCCAATTATCCGTCCGAAATGCTCTCGCGTATGTTTAATTTCCTTGAACCCAAGCTATATAACGCTTTTTTGCATATCGGTATTAACCAAAGCATTGTAAGCATGCTCGTTTTTGGCGGCTTTAGAGTTCTTGGCTGGGTTGTGGCTGTAATGCTCCCGCCCATGGCAATATTCTTTCCGATGTTTACGATTTTGGAGGATGTAGGCTACCTGCCGCGTGTTGCATTTAATCTTGACCGCGCCTTCAAGTCATGCAAGGCATGCGGAAAGCAGGCACTTACTACGTGTATGGGTTTTGGCTGCAATGCCGTGGGTGTGTGCGGTGCCCGCATAATAGATTCCCCACGGGAACAGCTTATAGCAATTCTTACCAATGCATTTATACCCTGCAACGGCAGATTCCCGTCTTTAATTTGTATTATAACGGTCTTTTTTGCTGTATCAGGAGGTATAAAAGCGGCTTTTTATTTGTCGATTACCGTCGCTTTTGCAGTGTGTATGTCACTTCTTGCATCCAAATTTTTGTCATCAACTCTGCTTAAGGGCATTCCTTCTTCGAGTGTGTTTGAGCTCCCGGCATTCAGACGTCCGCAGATAGGAAAGATTATAGTCCGGTCTGTAATAACTCGCACACTGTGTGTGCTTTGCAGGGCTGCGGTAGTTGCATTTCCGGCAGGTATTTTGCTATGGATTTTGACCAATATCCGAGTTGGTGGCAATACGCTTATTTCATATGCCGTATCATTTCTTGACCCTATCGGCAGACTTATGGGTCTCGACGGTACCGTTTTGACAGCCTTTATACTCGGTCTTCCCGCAAATGAAATTATTTTGCCTATCACGTTGATGATTTATTCGGGTGACAATGTGCTTATGGCAGAAAACAGCTACCATGCAATTTATCAAATATTAAGCAGCAACGGCTGGACCTTGGCTACCGCGTTTTGTGCAATAGTATTTTTCCTTATGCATTGGCCGTGCTCTACAACAATAATGACTGTAAAAAAAGAAACCGGCTCCATCCGATGGACAGCTATGTCTGTTTTAGTACCAACGGCTTTCGGAATAGCGTGCTGCATGCTTATAAAATCAGTTTCTTATTTGTTTACAATTCTTTAGCAAAAGACTGTGTTTTGACAGACCGCACAAGCGCGGTCTGTTTTTTTGAGCAAAACTTATTATAATTTTATTTTATTTGTTATTTACAATCAGTCCCGTTGTGTGATATAATTATTATATATTGCATATATTAGGAGGTATTGTGTTGGATACACTTAAAATAAAAAATAACTCAGAGGTTTTCACTGTATACAACAGCTTTGTCGATAATTACATAAAAGATACCAATGCTTCATTCATAAAGGTGTATTTATATATAGCACGTCACAGCTCCGATTATGCAGAGCTTTCTCTCGACTCAATTGCAGAAAGCACCGGCCTTTTGAAATCGGATGTTGTATCCGCACTCAAATTCTGGCACAAATCCGGTGCCCTTACATACACCGGTGATGAAGTCACAATCATAAATCCTGCAGCAGAGCCCGGCGAGAGCTTTGATGAGCCTTCATCGCCTTCGTCAGCCAAAAAACACCCTATGCCGGATCGCTCGGCGGCTTCTTCCTACAAGGCTTCCGGTGTTATAAAGGCTGTAACCTCCGATGAAAAGCTTGCTCATCTTTTTGCTATAATTGCTCAGCTTCTCAACAAGAGCCTTAGCTCCAACGACTATAAGGTTATATATAGCTTCATAGATTATCTCAAGCTCCCCGAGCAGGTTATAATTGTTTTGATAGAATATTGTGTTTCCATGTCCAAAACCAATATGCGCTACATAGAAAAAATCGCGTATTCATGGGCAGATAACGGTATCAACACACCTGAGCTTGCAATCGAATATGTCAAAAATCAAAACCTCAGGTATTCCGTTTTGTCTCAGTACAAAAAGAATTTTAAAATCAGCGGACGCGATTTTTCCGATACTGAGGCCGGCTATATTCTCAATTGGGTCAACGAGCTCAATGCAAGCGAAGACCTGATTATGAAAGCCTATGATGCTTCGGTCATGAACACGGGTAAGGTTGCTTTCAAATATATGGACGCAGTTATAAAAAGCGAGCTCGGCTATAGTGCTCAGACGTCTGCCAAAAAAACCCTTTCTTCAAATATTCAAAAAAGCACTTTCCGTAATTATCCCACCGATAATTCTGTGGGAGATATAGAAAAACAAATGATAGAGAAAATAATGTCGCAGTTCGGAGGTGAAACAGATGCAGTCAATGAGTGATGTCCACGCAAAAATTCAGGCTCAGTACAGACGGATGCAGTCTGAACACGAAATGGCAAAGCAGGCAGCACAGGAGCTTTTGTATGCCAAACTCCCACGTGTAGAAGAAATAGATCGCGAAATATCAACTCTTGCCATAACCAATGCCCAAAGAGTCCTTTCCGAAAATATTTCGGCCGAGCAGGCTGCCGAATATATAAAACGAGATGCAGCACGTCTCAGAGCAGAAAAGGCTGCTATATTATCCGAAAACGGCGAAACCGAATACACTCCCTCCTATATTTGTCCAAAATGCTCCGATACCGGCTATATCGGCGAAGGGAAAAAATGCGGCTGTTATATTAGAAAACTACAGCAGGCAATACTTCTTCCGGGTGAGAGAGGGGATAATGCGGCATGCAAAAAAGCTTCTTTCAACAAATTTCGCTTGTCCTACTATCCGACTGATGTTTCACCGGCAATAGGTGTGACCCCGCGTGATTTGATGAGAGCGGTGTTTGCCAGCTGCAAAAAATTTGCCTATAACTTTAGCAGCGAATCCTCAGGCAATCTGCTTTTGTGCGGTCCTTCGGGTCTGGGCAAAACATTTCTGGCTGCTTCAATAGCCAACGAAGTTTCCGAAAAAGGTTATTTTGTTGTTTACAAAAGCTCCTACAAGCTATTCCAGTTTTTGGAAGATTACAAGTTTAGCAAAATTGACCGCGATGAATATGCTATGGTTTATGATTCAATATATGACTGTGATTTGCTTGTTATAGACGATTTCGGTACAGAGTTTATCACTTCATACACACAATCTGTATTTTTTGATTTGCTAAGCACCAGACTAAGCTGTGACAAATCAATCGTCATAAGCACAAATCTTCCTCTTGCCAAAATTTCCGAGATATATCAAGAAAGAGTTATGTCACGGCTGCAAAATGAATTTACGGTTCTTCGGTTTGCGGGCGAGGATATAAGAGCACTCAAAAACAATAAATAAGGAGACTTCAAAATGCTTCTTGCAGATAAATGGACAGACTACCAACTGATAGATGCCTCTGACGGTCAAAAGCTCGAGCGTTGGGGAGACTATTATCTTGTAAGACCCGACCCTCAGGCAATATGGTCATACAAAACCGAAAAAAATCTATGGTCAAAGGCTCACGCTTGTTATCACAGAAGCAAAGCCGGCGGCGGTGCGTGGGAATACAGACAAAAGCTTCCCGAATCATGGCAGATAAAATACAACTCTCTTACCTTCAATGTAAAGCCCATGGGCTTTAAGCATACCGGCATTTTCCCCGAGCAGGCGTCAAATTGGGATTTTCTAATTGACAAAATCACCTCTGCCGGCAGACACATAAAGGTGCTCAATCTTTTTGCCTACACCGGCGGTGCAACTGTTGCTTGTGCATACGCCGGAGCGTCGGTTGTTCATGTTGATGCCTCAAAGGGCATGGTAAGCTGGGCAAAAGAAAATGCCGCTTCATCAGGTCTTGCAGATGCACCGATAAGATATATAGTTGACGATTGTGTCAAGTTTGCTCAGCGCGAAATCAGACGCGGAAACAAGTATGATGTAATTATAATGGATCCGCCCACCTATGGCCGAGGACCCAAAGGCGAGCTATGGCGCTTTGAGGATGAGCTTTTTCCGCTTGTATCCGAGTGTGTGAGCTTGCTTAGTGATAAGCCACTTTTGTTCATAGTCAATTCATATACGACCGGCATTTCACATACGGTAGTGTCAAATGTTCTTTCGTATCTTATTCAATATAAATTCGGAGGAAAGCTTGTCTCCGATGAGCTGGGGCTTCCAATGTCCTCAAGCTTACTTACGCTTCCGTGCGGCTATACAACCAGGTGGTTTTCAGAATAAAACCGGGAGGGAATACTCTTGATAGAAGTAAGCAATCTTGTTTATTCATACGTTACCGACGACGGCAACAATGAACAGGTACTTAAAAATATTAATATTAAAATAGAAAAAGGTGAATTTGTTGCTGTTTTGGGGCACAACGGCTCGGGTAAGTCAACCTTTGCCAAGCACTTAAACGCAATTTATCTTCCTGTGGGCGGCACAGTATATGTAGATGGAATCAATACCGCCGATGAAGACAAGCTTTGGGAGGTTAGGAGCCATGTCGGCATGGTATTTCAAAATCCCGACAATCAGATCGTAGCATCTGTAGTGGAGGAGGATGTTGCATTTGCCTGTGAAAACCTCTCTGTTCCTCCGGCCGAAATAAGAAAACGTGTGGATGATGCTCTCGAAACCGTCGGCATGACAGAATACAAAAATCATTCTCCTCACATGCTTTCCGGTGGTCAGAAGCAGAGAGTTGCAATTGCCGGTATAATTGCCATGAAGCCGGAGATAATTGTAATGGACGAGCCCACCGCCATGCTCGACCCCATAGGGAGACGTGAGGTTATGAAAACCATAGAGGACCTCAATACCAAATTCGGTATCACAATTATTCTTATTACTCACAATATGGACGAAGCCGTAAAGGCAAAAAGAGTGGTTGTTATAGACAGCGGCAAAATCATAATAGACGACACGCCTCGTAATGTTTTTAAAAACGTGGATCTTCTAAGAGCAATAGGTCTCGATGTCCCTCAGGTGACACTTCTTGCCCATGAGCTTCGAAATCGCGGCTATGACATCCGCGATGATGTATTGACAGTAGACGAATGTACAGAGGAGATATACAAACTATGCCGATAACAGTGCAAAACGTCAGCTATACATACGGAAAGGGAAGTCCCTTTGAAAAAATAGCTTTAGACGATGTTTCTTTTACAATAAATGATGGGGATTTCATAGCCCTCATCGGTCATACAGGCTCCGGAAAATCTACCCTTATTCAGCTTCTCAACGGACTTTTGAAGCCCGATACCGGCAAAGTTATTGTAAACGGAGTTGATTTGTGTTCCGAAAAAGTAGATATGAAAAAAATCAGAAGCACAGTCGGCATCGTTTTTCAATATCCTGAATATCAGCTTTTTGAAGAAACCGTATATAAGGATATCGCCTATGGACCCGGCAATCTCGGCAAATCTCCGGAAGAAATTGCCTCAATAATCGATGAAGTAATACCCCTTGTGGGGCTCGACGGCGATGTTTTGGATAAATCTCCCTTTGAACTTTCAGGAGGTCAAAAAAGGCGCGCAGCGATTGCAGGTGTACTTGCCATGCAGCCGTCCATACTGATTTTAGACGAACCCACAGCCGGTCTCGACCCGGCCGGAAGAAATGATATTCTTTCCTGCATCAAAAATCTTCACGATAAGCAGGGCACCACAGTAATTCTTGTATCCCATAGCATGGAGGATGTTGCCAATACCGTAGACAAAATTATGGTTGTTTCCGATTCAAAGCTTCTTGCATTTGGCACAGTTGAAGAGGTGTTCAAGGATTCCGAAGCACTCAAAAACATTGGCCTCAACGTGCCTCAGGTTACTCGTGTTGTCAATCACCTCAAACAAAAAGGTATTTTCCTAAATGGTGATATATACACCGTTGATGCGGCAATAGATGCCATAGATGCTTATATAAAGGGGGGCAAAAAATGCTAAGAGATATAACAATCGGTCAGTATTTTCCCATAGAATCCCCCATACACCGTTTGGATCCCCGGTTTAAAATCATGTTTACCCTTGCATATATCATACTTGTGTTTTTTGCAGATTCTTTGCCGGGATATATTGCGGTTGCCGCTTTCAGCTTTGTTGTAGTGCGAATTTCCAAAATCAAGCTGAGCCTTATTCTAAAGTCGCTCAAGCCCCTTGCCGTAATTATTGCCGTTACCGCAATAATCAATCTTTTTTTCACCGGTGGCGAAAACATTCTTTTTCGATGGAAGTTTATAAAGATAACCCAAACCGGTATTGTAAGTGCTGTAAATATGGCACTAAGGCTGATTTTTCTTGTGACCGGAAGCTCACTTCTTACCTATACCACATCGCCGATAATGCTTACCGGAGGTATAGAAAGTCTTCTTTCTCCGTTTGCAAAAATCGGTTTGCCGGCACATGAGCTTGCCATGATGATGACAATTGCCCTTAGGTTTATTCCCACACTTTTAGAAGAAACCGAAAAAATAATCATGGCTCAGAAGGCACGCGGTGCCGATTTTGAAAGCGGAAATATATTTCACAGAGCCAAAGCTCTGATACCGATTCTGGTGCCCCTTTTTATAAGCTCGTTTCGCCGTGCAGATGAGCTTGCCACGGCAATGGAGTGTCGTTGCTACAGAGGGGGTAAAAACCGCACTTCGCTTAAACAGCTTAGCATTTGCGGCTCCGACTGGGCAGCACTTTGCTGTATGCTCTTTTTTGCGGCGGTTATTATAGCTATAAACATACTTGATGTTAGATTAATGGGATATTAATATGCAAAATATAAGATTAATTTTACAATACGACGGCACCTGCTATCACGGCTTTCAGATTCAGCCCTCTGTAGCTACAATTCAGGGCGAGCTTGAAGCTGCTGTTTTGAAAATCACAGGAGAAAATGTGAGGGTATATGGCTGCAGCCGCACAGATGCGGGTGTTCATGCCATAAAATACTGTGCAGGCTTTTCGATGAATACTTCCATTCCGGCAGATAAGGTCTCATTGGTTTTAAACAATGCCCTGCCTGAGGATATAAGAATACTTTATTCAGAGGCAGCCGCCAAAGACTTTCATCCCAGATTTTCATGCCTCGCAAAAAAATATCGCTATCGGATTAACACATCAGAGAATGCTGATGTTTTTAGCAGAAATTATGAGTGGCAATATCGAAAAAAGCTCGATGCAGACAAAATGCGTCAGGCTGCCGAATATATTATAGGTGAACATGATTTCAGAAGCTTTATGACCTCCGGACCCGACATGGAGACAACCGTCCGCAATGTCCATTCGCTCGAAATAATGCAAAACGGCAATCTTATTGATATTTTTATAAAGGCAGACGGCTATTTGTACAACATGGTACGAATAATAACCGGTACTCTGGTTGCGGCAGGTGAGGGTAGAATAGAGCCCGCATACCTTGCAGAAATTATCGAGAAAAAAGACAGAAGCTTTGCAGGTCCCACGGCTCCGCCGCAGGGATTAGCTTTATATGAGGTGTATTATTGATTTTACGAGGAGGAACATAAATGACAGAATTTGATAACTCCGGCAATGAGCAGAACTTTGAAGAAAATGAAATTAATGAATTAAATGACGCAAACAAATCGATTCAGAATATCCCCGAAACAATTGACGCAGAATCTACACAAGACGATATCGAGGCTGTTTTATCGAAGGATGCGTCCGATACAGAACCTGTTGAAGAATACAAAGATGAACAAAAAGAATCTGAATTTTCAGATGATGAAGAATATATTGACGTCGAAGAGACTGATGAAGACAGTGAGAATACCCTTGATAAAGATGTTTCCAACACAATCAAGCGTTTTGCATCCAAAAAATTAAGGGATTTCAGAATGCTGAATTCAGCAAAAAGGAAAAAATATATAATAATTGCCTCAATTGTCACAATTCTTTTTGTTCTTGTGATTACAGACATAATTCCCATACTTCCCAACAGCTATCACCGTTCTTATGTCGGCAACAGCTATACCCTGGGTGAAACCCTCGGCAGTGATACCAAAGCATACGGAAATTCTGTTCTTTATGCATCAAACGGTTCTCTGCTTTGCTTCGGACCCGATATGAAGCTCGAATATAAGATAGATACGTTCCAGGGTGTTCCAACTATCCGCACCAACAAAAAAGGTGTTATAGTTTTTTGCCGCGGCGGATATGATGCTTTTGTAATGTCCGACAGAAACAATTATAAGGTTGTCAGCGGAGATGAAGCCATAATATCTGCTTCTGTAAATGAAAAAAGCGATTATGTAATCGTCACCTCCGAAATGGGCTATAGCGCATGTGTAAGTGCTTATTCCTCTAACCATGAATCAATTTATAAATGGCATACCAACAATACGGTTATAGATACGGCAATCTCACCAAGCACAAAGCGTATAGTTGCAGCTACAGTAGACCATTCGGACACTGCAATATACGGTAAGCTCGTTTTTCTCGATACAGCTCAAAAAACTCCCCTCAAAGAGCTTGAGCTTAAAGATAATATTATATCAGAATTGTATTTCCCCGATGAAAATACAATTATTGCCATAGGCAATTCCTACACGGTTGCATATACTGCTACCGGTAATCAGAAGTGGAAGATAGACTATGAGGGCAAGCTGTTAAAAACCTTTGACATAAGTGACGAAGGAAATATAGCATTTCTTTTTAACCGCTACAATTCCGAGCTTAGTGAATCCGGAATCGAGCTGTACGGTACAGACGGCAAAAAAACCGGCAGCTATGACAGCAAAAGCAACGTTCGCGGTATCAGCGTAAACAATAACTATTGTCTGCTTTCGTTAGATAAGCAAACAGTTCTTATAGATAATGACGGTGATGTGAAAAAAGCGGTTGACCGCAGTGTTGACTATCAATACATCGTTCTCTATAATAACTATAATTTTGCTTTTGGTGTTAATGATAATATAGCCGAAATTCTTTCGGTTAGGCACTGACGGAGGTGTTATGAATGTTTTTTGATTTGATCATTGTTGTATTGATGGTGCTCTTTGCTGCCATGGGATGGAAAAAAGGATTTATACGTTCAG
This sequence comes from Clostridia bacterium, assembly GCA_016293435.1. Taxonomy (GTDB): domain Bacteria; phylum Bacillota; class Clostridia; order UMGS1810; family UMGS1810; genus RGIG1828. The sequence goes on along the minus strand of JAEDEG010000005.1, from coordinate 13,705 downwards.
TATATTCCATTTTGTCCCTTGCGTTATCAATGCTTTTGGTATATATGCTTCGCGACATTTTTGTCGAAGCAATAGCCGCATCGCCCATAGGTGATGCCATATCAGAATTTTTGACACAGCAGACCGATGCGGAGCTTGCACGGCAGTGCTCGTCTGCCGTCATCTCCGTTATATCGGTGTTTATACTTTATTACCTGGTCAGATTTTTGCTTCGCACTACAATTGGGTTGCTTGATTTTGTTGCAAAGCTTCCGCTGATAAATTCTCTAAATTGCCTTCTTGGATTAGCTTTTGGTGCAGCAGGCGGTGCGCTGTGGGTTATCATGCTTACAAATGTCGGCTATTTTGTACCGCAGCTGCAGCAGATGATTTCAGAGTCATATATTGTTGCTGCGCTTGGATTGCTTGTTGTATAAATTATCCCTTAGAGCAAACCTTATCAATGCTATCACAGACAATGCAAAAATTATAACAGAACCACCGTAATAAATTGCCGGCGAAAAAATATCAGAGATATTTGTGTATTTGCTCACCCCTATAACGGCAAGTGCTGCCAGAATAACTCCGCCCAGCCCCTCGCCGGCAATAAGCCCGGAGCAAAACAATGTTCCGTTGTTTATTATTTCCGTTTTTCTTGATTCATCTTTTTTCAGCTTTTCAAAGCAAAGTCTTACAATTCCGCCCACCATAATGCATGCAGATATATGCACAGGCAGATATATTCCTATGGCAAAGGGGAGAATCGGTATTTGTGAAAGCTCACAAAGCACAGCAATAAACACTCCCGAAAGTATAAGTCCCCAGGGCAGATTGTTTTCAACCACTCCCTCTACAATAAGCTTCATGAGCGTTGCCTGAGGAGCCGAAAGTTCATCAGAGCCAAAACCCCACGCCGCATCCAAAAGATAGAGAGTTGCACCGATTGTCAGAGCTGAGCATATTGCACCTATCAATTCTCCAATTTGTTGCTTTTTGGGTGTTGCGCCCAACAGATATCCGGTTTTCAAATCCTGTGAGCTATCGCCCGCAATTGCCGCTATAATGCAGATTACCGCTCCAATGACAATCGCTGTATACATTCCGCTCATGCCGCTTTTTCCGCTTGCTGTAAGCATCAGTGTTGCAATTATCAAAGTAGCTATTGCCATTCCCGACACAGGGTTGTTGCTGCTTCCCACAAGTCCTACCATTTTTGACGAAACAGTCGAAAAGAAAAAACCAAATATGATTATAATAAGACTGCCGAATATTCCGATAGGCACATACGAACTGATGCCCATCACAATGCATATTACGACCACAAACACAATAATCCATTTTATACTGAGGTCTTTTTCTGTACGAAGAACCTCATTTCCCGATGCAAAATTAAGATTTACTACAGCACTTTTAAATGCTGAAGCAATCAGCGGCAGCGATTTGGTCAGACTGATTATGCCTCCTGCCGCCAGTGCACCTGCACCGATATAGCGAATATAAGTGCTCCATATTGCACTTGCACCGCCCGATACATAAATTTCACCAATTGTTTTTGAGCCAGGATATATAATTGCATCATTACCAAAAAGTGAAATAATCGGAATCAATACAAGCCAACTCATTATTCCGCCCGACAGCATATAGGCAGATATTCTGGGTCCGCATATATAACCCACACTCATAACAGCAGGATAAATTTGGGTGCCTATTTCTCCTCTAAAGCCTTTGAAGGTCAGTGAAATTTCTCCGGCAAAAGCTCCAAGTCCGTCAACCACAAATTTAATTAAACCGCCAATACCCATTCCGGCAAACACAGTTGATGAGCTTTTTGAATTGTCCTTATTCTTTTCGGCCGAGAGCAAAACCTCGGCACAGGCTTTTCCTTCTGGGTAGGGCAGAGTGTGATGCTCTTTTACAATCAATGCGCTTCTCAGCGGTATCATAAAAAGCACACCAAGTATCCCGCCGGCAAGTGCTATAAATGTAATTTCTCCGATTGCCGGCTTTGCAATTTTGCCCTCCGCCGCCCACAAAAACAACGTAGGCAGTGTAAATATTGCACCGGCAGCAACGGACTCACCGGCAGAGCCAATGGTTTGTACCATGTTGCTTTCCAGTATAGAATTTCTTTTCATTATAATTCTGATTGTCCCCATGGCAATAACTGCGGCGGGTATCGATGCAGATACGGTAAGTCCAACCTTTAATCCGAGATATGCATTTGCCGCACCAAATATAACTGCAAGTATTATTCCCACTATACATGAGCATACGGTAAGCTCGGGTTGATTGCTTTCGGGAGGTATATATGGCTTGATATCATTTTTTTTATTCATAATTCTCCAATCTGTCAATGAGAGTATTCTAACAGTGCATCGATGCTGAATCCACAGCTCAAAGCAAGTTTTAATACCTACACATCCGGGTTTTTTAATGTCTTTTCAATAAGCGGCAAAGCCGCGTCATTCAACGTTTTCAGTGGGAGATTGAACTCCCACTGAAAAAATTAAATGTCACCCGCCGCCTATAGAGGCGGGGGACATCTTAATTTAGTTATATTTTTCTCAAAAATGGACTAATTATGAATTTTTAATAAAAAACATAGTGGCTGCTTGTATGACCACTATGTTTTAATGCTATACTCGTTTTCCTATTCTCTCACCGAGCTTTATTTTGTATTCCTTACCGCTGTCTGCAATCATTGCAATATCTCTGTCGAGGACTGCAATGTCTTTTTTAATAAGCATTATTACGGTACTGCCTCCAAATTCAAATTTCCCTTTTTCTTCACCTTTGCAAAATTTATGCTTTCCGTGATAGTTGCATATTTTGCCTACCAACATGGCGCCCACCTCCATAAACACCACGTCGCCAAAGTTGTTTGTCTTTAATATTGTGTATTCCCTTGAATTGGTTTTGAAAACGGGATATTTGTCAAATGCAACAGGACGTACTGTATGAAGCACTCCTTTAATAAAGTGATTTTCTCCTTTTGTACCGCTGTCGGGATATATATACCTGTGGTAGTCTGTTGGAGTAAGTCTGAAAATCATGCAAAGTCCTTCATCATATTCTCTGGCAATATCATTGTTTTTGGTGAGCTCGGCAATTGTGTATACAGAGTCTTTTATTATAAATTTCGAATCCTTTGAAATGTTATAAACAGAGAGATAACCGTCGCATGGCGATATAAGAATATTTGGCTGCATGACCAAGGCTCTTTTCCCGTTCCTTAGCTTTCTTGTGAAAAATTCGTTAAAGCAGCTCCAGTTTTCATTTTCAAAATCGCTCATGTCAATCTTATTACTTTTTATAAAAGCTTTGATATACGGCTTAGACAGTGGGCTGTTCATAAAAACGCCTGCCATTTTTGAGATAGCAGGCATAGTTAATATTTTAAGCAAACATCGGCCGCAAAATGTATGATATAGTCGATGAGGCATATGTTATATTGTCACCTTCCTTTAAGACAAGCAAAAAAATCACAAGACCGAGAAATGCAATCAGTATAAGTCTGTGCATATATGGTTTCTTAACCTTAAATTTTGAAATGAATGCTATAGCAATAACAAGCAGTGCAATGCTGTATACCTTGCCTGCGGCAAGCGGCTTTATATATATATCCATAAGACACAAAACAGGAAGCAGAAGTGCTACCGATGTTACCGGAAGCCCCTCATAATATTCGCGCTTACCTCCGTCGCCGGCAGTTCTGTTTATTTCCTGCACATTAAAATAGCCCAATCTGATAATAGCTGCCAATACATATATTGCAGAAGCAAAAATATCAAAAGCATTAACTTCGATTTCTTTGATACCGTATCCAAGCATCGCAGGAAGCACACCAAAGCATACCAAATCGCACAGTGAATCAATCTGAATACCAAATGATTTTTCATCTTCGGTTCTTTTGCATTTCCTTGCTATAGAACCGTCAAACATATCACAAAGTCCGCATATCATAAGGCACAAAAGTGCGGATTTCACTTCTCCGCCAAGAGCCTTGGTCATTCCGAAAACAGCTGTACACAGACTAAAGTAAGTCAGTATTACAGAAGGATTATAATAACCTATCATAATAAATTCAACACCTCGAAATTTATCTGTCAGACAGTCGCATATGGCATACTGAACTGTGTATAAAAAGAATTATATCACATTTTAAAATGGATTTCAAGTGCTGCAAACAAATTTGATTAACCAAATTTTATAATACGTTTAGCAACTTTATATCCGGTAACATAAGTTATTCGTCCGACTTTGCCCGGAAGCAGCGTTAGTGCGGCAAAAGATCTGTACTTCAACGCTTTGTACAGATACAAATCTTTTTTCTTGATTTTTTTCCACAAATCATAAAAATCGTCAATTTTTTTCTTGTCCTTTGACAAAAAAGAGAATGAAGCGTTTATTATCATCATAATAGCCAAGTGATGCAGCATATATCCGTAGAGTCTTTTTCCTTTTTTTCTTATTTCACTCATTTTGTGAGATTCTATCATAAGCTCGGTCACTCTGAACTGCTGGTCAAGTCTTTTTATCATAATTTTTTCGTTAACGCTCTGGTCCTCTCTTCCGATAAAGTATCTGTACAAATCCAGATCAAGATAGGATATGGTTTCCACATATGGCAGCGGTCTGTACATAAACAGATTGTCCACATAAAATGTGTGCTTCGGCAAAAGCACATAATTTTTTTGCAGAAATTTTGTGTTGAATGCTACCGAATGCATCATCATATATTGTGTTGCCCCAAAAGCTTTAACCTCATCCCACGAAAAAATTTTTTTCGGTGGAAATTTGTCTTTGTATGACATGGTATATGTGCTGTTATCCGCACTGTGTTCATACACATAGTTGCATACATACATATCGGGGCTTTCGTTTTTGTGAAAATCGCTTTTTATCCGTTTCAAAAATTTTTTCAGTGCATCCTCGTTTAGCCAGTCGTCCGAATCCACGACCTTAAAGTAAAGACCGGCAGAGTTAAGCACACCTTGGTTTACTCCCTCTCCGTGCCCACCGTTTTCCTGATGTATCACCTTTATCAAATCAGGATATTTTGCACCATACTCATCGGCAATTCTGGCGGTATCGTCAGTCGAACCGTCATCTATAATAATTATTTCCACATCATCTCCGCCCTTAAGGATGGATTCAATGCAATTTTTCATGTAGCTTTGTGAATTGTAGCATGGAACAGCTACAGATAAATATTTCATGAAAACACCTCCGTATGCCTATATTTTAATATGGAATCAAATAAAAATCAATACAATTTTTAAATAAATTGTAAATTATTGTTAATCGGAGCATAAATTGTATTTTAAGCTTTAATATTTAACATTTTGTTAATTTTGAAGTGTATCTATTCACAATTTAAAAAATCTATGATATAATTTACATATAATCTATACGAAAAGGTGATTAAAAATGGTTCCTGAAAGAAATTCCAAAACTGTATCAGTCTTAGATAAACCAAAGTGGTTTGATTTTATAGATGAAGAAGAAGCACTGCAGCAGTTGAACGGCTTTTCTGAATTTATGATGATGTATAATTGTGCCATAAGAGAGGTACGCACCAAGTTTGAGGTTCTCAATGACGATTTTTCGGTTGACTACAAGCGCAATCCCATAGAGATGATAAAATCGAGAGTAAAAAGTCCGATCAGTATCTTAAATAAGCTCAGACGCAAAAACTTTCCGGTAACTGTAGAATCGATTCTTGACAATTTGAACGATGTAGCCGGTGTTCGCGTTATATGTTCTTTTATAGATGATATATATATGGTTGCGGAAATGTTTTCCAATCAGGATGATATAACGGTTATTTCCGTAAAGGACTATATAAAAAATCCCAAACCAAATGGCTACCGCAGTTACCATATGATAATTGAAATACCGGTCTTTTTTTCAAACCGTAAGCAATATATGAAGGTAGAAGTTCAACTTCGGACAATTGCCATGGATTTTTGGGCAAGTCTCGAACACAAAATGCGATACAAAAAAGATATTGTCGGTGCCGAAAAGATAGAGCAGGAGTTAAAGGACTGTGCCGAGGTTATCGCTCATACAGATATGAGAATGCAAAAGATAAATCAGGCATTGTCAGAGCTTGACGTCGTCAATAAACGATAATTAAGCTGCTTTTGTGGTGATAACATGATAACTTTAGTTCCGCAATATTATTCACAGTTTAGATGCATTGCCGGAGACTGTACTCATAGCTGTTGCATAGGCTGGGAAATAGATATTGATTCACATACATACAAAACATACACCGAGCTTACCGGTGATTTCGGAGATAAGCTGAGACATCACACAAGTTGTAGCGGCGGAGCTGCTCATTTTGTTCTCGGCGCAGATGACCGCTGCCCCTTCCTTGACAAAACCGGTCTTTGTGAGATTATAATTAAAATGGGAGAGGGGGCACTGTGCGATATTTGCGCCAATCATCCTCGGTTTTGCAGTTGTTTCTCTACACACACAGAGCTTGGACTCGGCATGTGCTGCGGTGAGGCAGCAAGAATCATACTGTCTGATACAAAGCCATTTTCTCTTGTGCCGCTAAAAGGCAACAGTGCTGATGTGATATACACAAATGAAGAAAAGGATTTTTTTGCTGCGAGGGAGCGCCTGCTTGAAATTGTTGCCGACAGAACTCTTTGCTTTAATTCAAGAATTGCCAAAATTGAGAATGATTTTTCAGCAAAAATTCCCGATTTTCCTTTTAACAAATGGTGTGATATATACTTGTCATTAGAGCGTCTCGATTCAGAGTGGACTATTGCTCTTAGTGATGCTTCAAAGAAAAGTGCCCAAAGTGATTTTTTTGATAACGAAAAAATGCAGTACATATCAGAGCAGCTTCTTACATACTTTATATATAGGCATCTTCCGGATTCTCTCTGCGACGGAATGCTATCGCAGCGTATAAGCTTTTGCCTTTTGAGTTTTCATATCATAAAACAGCTTTTTCTGCGCTCTGATGACAAAAGCTTTGAAAATTTTGTGGATATATGCAGAATGTATTCATCGGAGATTGAATATTCCACCGAGAATATTGATGAGCTTATGCTTGTAATTTGTTCAGAAGCTTAAAATAAACCGAAGAAGCATCTTATTAGGTTCTTTATTGTTACAGGAGTTTTCGCATGTATGATAAAATTTTGAATTTCGATTTTGCTGTTCTCGAAGCCCTCGATATAATCAGAACAGATTTTTTAAATACCGTTATGCTGTTTGCTACGCGTCTCGGAGACAAAGGGATTATATGGATAATCCTCGGTATTGTTCTGCTTTTTTTTAAAAAGACAAGAAAGACCGGTGCTTGTGTGCTTGCTGCACTCTTGGTTAATTTTGCTTTGGTCAATCTTACCATAAAGCCTTTGGTTGGCAGATTACGTCCCTTCGAGCTGAGGGAGAGTATAAAGCTGATTCTGCCTCCGCCGCACGATTATTCTTTCCCATCAGGCCACGCCTCCGCTTCCTTTGCTGCGTCGGTCTCTGTCTTAGCGCATAGCAGAAAATGGGGGATAGTCGCTGTTTTTATTGCCTGCATAATCACATTTTCGAGGCTTTATTTGTATGTTCATTTTCCCACCGATATAATCGGCGGAATATTTTTTGGCTTGCTTTCTTCTTTTATTGCCTGCCGGGTGATAAATCGCATACGGTATTTTAATATCTGACATTTGTTTTCATGTTTTTAAATCAAATATTTCTGCGGCTGTTTTTACATTCCGACGGACTTTTGCCTATATAGCTTTTAAAGGTTTTGTTAAAATACGAAGCATCATAAAATCCGGTCGTTTCCATCGCTTCCGCAACCGAGCAGCCTTCGGTCGAAAGCATTTCATATGCTTTGTTGATTCTGAGGCGGTTTCGGTATTTAAGGGGGGATGTGCCGGTTTCCGTTTTAAAGCATCGTCTGAACATACATTCGCCAAGATTACACATTCTGGCAAGCTCGTTTATTGAAATATCTTCAAGATAGTTAGCTTCTATATACTGAATAGCTTTTCCGATTTTTGAATGAGAAATTTTGCTTTGTGTATTTGCTATTGAAAGAAGTATTTTCAACATTGTGTATTTGCACTTTAGCCTGTATCCGAATTTTTCTTGCGTAAATGTATAACAGCAATCTGTAAAAAGCCCTTTTGTAATATACATATCACAGCCTTCAAACATATATATTTCGGGGCATAGTGTTATCTGATGCCCGTCGGTGTCCTTCATTATATAATTGATAGAATACAACTCTCCGCGCTCATCACCAATCCACTCGGTACGGTAAGCTATATTATATGGAATATAAATTACACTTCCGTTTTTTGCGATGATTGGCTTATCGTTGAACATATCAAATTTGCACGACCCGGAGATCACACACAAAAGTCTGTCGTGTCTGTGCTCGTTGGCATATCGTATATATGTACTGGGTGGGTCTATGTATCGGTGTGCGGCAGACACAGCCTCTGTGAAAAAATTCCCCGAAGCAATAAAATCATAGTCAATTAATTGGTCTTTGAACATAAAAATTAACCCATCTCCTTAAAAAACACATCTAATGTATACCGTATTATACCACATAAATATCATTTTGTCTATAGATTTTTGTAAGAAATTCATATATAATATTAGAGTATTGAGTGCGTGTGTTTACATCTGTGCAATTTGCACAGCATAAATATGTCGTATTCTGTAATATGACTCACTTTCTATACGATTCATATTATTCATATTACTTATTTGGAGGGCGTTATTAGTGAAAGAACTAAGTGCTAAGACAAAAAGGCCCGGTCTGGGCGCTCGTATCGGCGATGAACTTAAGCGGAATTACATACTGTACATCATGGCGATACCTGTAATTATTTATTTTGTGTTATTTTGTTACTTGCCAATGTTTGGTCTGGTTATTGCATTCCAGGACTTCAAGCTGGCAAGGGGTATTTTTGAAAGTCCGTGGGCAGGTATGCATGGTTTTGAAAACTTTATAGATTTCTTTACAGGAAAGCTTTTCTGGCCCGTAATCAAAAATACACTGCTCATAAGCTTTTATGAAATTCTTTTTTCATTCCCTGCACCGATTATTTTTGCATTGATGCTCAATGAAATTAAGAACCTCAAGTACAAAAAGCTTATTCAAACTGCCACATATCTTCCTCACTTCATTTCGATGGTTGTTATATGCAGTATGATTATGCGTTTCTTTGATGAAGATGGTATTATCACTTCTCTTATTTCTCTGCTCGGCGGACAACGTAAGAACTATATGATCGAAGCAAGTGCCTTCCGTACAATTTTTGTCGGATCCGGCATATGGCAAGGCATAGGCTGGGGAAGTATCATTTATATTTCCGCACTCAGCTCTATCGATCAAGAGCTTTACGAAGCTGCTGTTATCGACGGCGCAGGCAAGTGGAAGCAGGTTATTCATATCACCATCCCCGGTATTGCATCCACAATTGTAATTCTCTTTATCATGAGAATGGGTCAGGTGCTCAGCGTTGGCTACGAAAAGGTTATTCTTCTTCAAAATTCATATACAAAAGCAGTTTCACGAGTTCTTTCTTCATATGTATATGAAAGAGGTCTCGGCGAAGGAAACGATATTTCCTTCTCGTCAGCTGTAGGTATTTTCCAGTCTTTTGTTAATATACTGTTTTTGACACTGACCAACCAGATTTCCAAAAAAATTAACGATACCAGCTTGTTCTAAGAAGGAGGATTACATATTATGGTATATAAACCAAGTATTGGAGAAAAAATCTTCAATGTATTTAACATCATTTTCATGGCTTTCATGATTATAATTACAATATATCCGTTCTGGTATTGTATTACATGTTCGCTTTCTAAAAATATTGTAGGTAATACGGCAACCCTTATGCTTCTTCCCAAGGGTCTTGATTTTGCTGCATACAAAACAGTTTTAAGCGATCCTTTGATTCTCAACGGCTATAAGGTTACTATTTTTGTTGTTATTGTTGCAACAATTGTTAACCTTATTATGACAACCATTGCGGCCTTCCTTCTCACAAGAAGAGATTTTGCTATCAGAGGCTTTCTTACATGGATGATGCTCATCACAATGTATTTTTCGGGCGGTATGATTCCCACATATATTATATATGTACAGATTCTCGGGCTTGAAAATTCGCTTCTCGCCCTCATTTTACCCGGCGCGGTAAGTGTATACAACATGATAGTTATGCGTACCAACTTCGATGGTATTCCCAAGAGCCTTGAAGAATCCGTTAAGGTTGACGGTGGTAATGATATGCATGTTCTTTGGCACATAATTATTCCTTTGTCAAAAGCTGTTATTTCTGTTATGGTGCTTTTCTACGGAGTTGGTCACTGGAACGCATGGTTCAATGCTTTGCTCTATATCAAAGACCGCAATAAAATACCGCTGCAGCTTGCTCTTCGTTCAATACTTATTCAGGAACAGCTCAATACCGGTGCAAACGCAGTGGACAATATGGGTATTGCAGAAAACATTAAATTTGCAACAATCATTGTTGCAACAGTTCCGATTCTTCTTGTTTACCCCTTCATCCAGAAGTATTTTGTAAAGGGTGTAATGATTGGCGCTGTAAAGGGTTAATCCCAAAGCACGTTTATAACAAGTATGGTAATGGTTGCGATTTGCAATTATTATAAATTAAAATGGAGGTACTGATATGAAAAAAGTAACAAAAGTTATCGCTACACTTTCGGCAGTTAGCATGATTGCAGGTTCGCTTGCCGGTTGCGGCGGTGGTAAATCAAAAAATGCTCAGACAGACGGTAAAAACTTTACCTATTGGGCAACAATGGATCCTAACTCATCAGTTTCGCTTGGTAACTACAACGAAATGATGATGTGGCAGGAGCTTGAAAAGAGAACCGGTGTACATATCGACTTTATTCATCCTATCGAAGGTTCAACCGGTAACGAAGCATTTATAGCTATGATGTCCGGCTCCGAAAGACCTGACATGATTGAGTACAATTGGGATAACTATACAGGCGGTCCCCAGCAGGCTCTTGATGACGATGTTGTAATTGCTTTAAACGACTACATCAAAGAGTATGCACCCAACTACTATGATTACATGGAAGGCGAAAAGGGAAAAGCAGCAGACTATCGTTATAAGCTCATGGCTACATCAGAAGACGGTTCATACTATGGCTTCAACGTTCTCAACGTAGGTGAAACCAAGGCATTTGCAGGTCTCTACGTAAGAGGTGATAAGCTCGATGAGTGGGGCATGGAACGTCCTGAAACAATTGACGAATGGACAGCTCTTTTTGCAAAAGCAAAACAAGAAGGCTTTGAAAAGCCCTTTACATGCGATAGTGGAGTATTTTCGTTTAATGGTGCAGGTGTACATAGCTTCAACACTGCGTTTAACGTAGGCAAGGGCTTCTATCTTAAAGGTGATAAAGTAGTATTTGCTGCTTATGAAAAGGGATTTAAAGAGTATATTGCTCAATTGGCAGATTGGGTTAAGGCTGGATATATAGATACCGGCTTTGTAACAAATGACGCTGCAAAAATTGAGGGCAACATGGCAAATGACATTTCTATTGCTTCCTACGGTTACGTTGGCTCTGCAATTGGTAAAATTATGCCTGCCGCAAGAGCAAAGAACCCCAAATTTAGTCTTGTTGCATGTAAATTCCCTGTAGCAAACAAAGGTGAAGTATCCGAATTTCAAATGAGATACAACGAAGCTACATCTGTAGCTGTTGGTATTACTCCCGAATGCGGTAACTATGAAGCAGCAATTTCTTGGTATGACTACTTCTATGGTGAAGATGGTATGATTCTCCAGCTCTTTGGTATCGAAGGCGATACATTCACCAAAGAAGAAATCAATGGTGAAACACATTACATCTATACAGATAAGATTACTAATCATGAAGGTCTTAACTCTGTATCAGAAGCTCTCTACAAATATATGCTTCCCTGCAACCACCCGGGTTACAACCAGCACACTGATTATCTGAACGGATACTATCAGTATGATGAACAGAAAGAAGCCATCAAGGTATGGAACATTGCTGCCGATGAAGCTGCAAAAAATGTTCTTCCTTCTCTTTCCTACACAGAAGATGAACTCGAAGTTAACACAAATGTAAAAGAAGTTGCAACACCTGCTCTTGAAGTAGCTATGTTTGATATTATCCTTGGCAAGAAGTCAATCGATACATGGGATGCTGCTGTCAAAGAAGCAAAGGCTAACGGATATGATGATTATCTCGCAAATACTCAGGCTGCATATGACAGATTTATGTCAAAGCTTGATAAATAATATCCTTCAAATTGAATAAGTAATAAAAATGAGCCGACCTCCAAAATTAGACCAAAAATCTAACAATTGGGAGGTCGGTTTTTCGTGATATGAAAATAATCATTGCGAAGATGATAATTTATTTCGATAAATGAATGAGCATATCAATAAAAAACAGAAAAAATAAAAGTCTCCAAGCGACAAGCACTTGGAGACTTTTATTGCCCTAACGGGATGCACTTTATATAAGTACCTTATTAATAGCGGCAGACGGATTTGAACCATCGACACTGCGGGTATGAACCGCATGCTCTAGCCAACTGAGCTATGCCGCCAAATGATATGTTGCCTTAGCAACGTTATTTATTTTACTATAAATGAATGCATTTGTCAAGTTTTTTTTGAAAATTTTTCAAAAAAAATTATATATGATTAGAATTAACCAAATATCTTGATTTTATATGCAAAAAAGTATATAATATTGTCAATAGGATGTGTATATTAATGAAAATTTTCAAAAATAAACTACTTATAATACTAATGTTAATTGCCTCTGTATTGACAATTCGTCACATATATTTTCTAAACACCGCATTTTATATTCCGGATTATAAAGCAGAGGATATATCACATCTTTTGACAAAAAAAGAATTGACCGACTCAGACTATAGCACTATATTCATAAACACCGGTGTAAGTCCGGCTGCGGCACGCGAACTAATTTTAGAAAAACAAAGCAATATTCTAACACAATTAAATAAACTATATTTCAAAAAGCCTGAATATGATAAAAATTATATTTGCTTTCCCTTTACCATCGAAGAAAGAAATGTAAATCAGCATACACCGATAGTCAATTTGAAAAAAGGCGATATACTTGTAACCTTCAATACTGCAACCTTAGATTGGCGTCACGGTCATATTGGACTTGTCACCGATAAAAATGGAGTTATTATGCTTGAACATATGGCAATAGGGGATACCTCGTGCCTTACACACACCTCATCGTGGGTTGACTATCCGGCCTTTGCGGTTCTTCGCTATCCTGATTTTCAGGTTGCGTCTGCGGCCGCAGACTATGCTATTGCAAATCTTATCGATATAAAATACAGTGTCTTCGCCGGAATTATCAAAAAAGATAAAAGTGGTGATAAAGCTGTGGATTCATCGCATTGCTCTCATATTGTCTGGCAGGCATATAAATCTGCAGGCGTTGATATCGACTCAAATGGAGGTCTTGTTGTTACTCCAAAGGATATTGCTCTTTGCGACAAGCTAAAGGTTGTACAGATATATGGAATCAATCCCCAAAAATACGCCGACAGAGTTCTGAAAAACTAAAAACCGGATACTTTCTATAAAAATATACAAATATTTTTGATTATTCAAAGAAAAGTTGTAAAATAAAATGACCAAAAAAGATGACTCACATTGAGAACTCTGAT
>JAEDEG010000091.1 GCA_016293435.1 Clostridia bacterium | reverse complement strand
AGTTCAATCTCCCACTGAAAACGTTGAATGACGCGGCTTTGCCGCTTATTGAACGCTTGTCCTTAATAAGGCATTCTATCAGACATAAGGAGTATTGGTTTTGATGAAAGAAGTAACGATATATACCGACGGAGCCTGCAGCGGGAATCCGGGCAGGGGAGGATACGGCGTTATATTATCATATATGGGCAAACGCAAGGAGCTGTCTCAGGGCTTTGAGCTTACAACCAACAACAGAATGGAGCTTTTGGCGGCAATAACGGGGCTTGAAGCACTCAAAGAGCCATGCTCGGTAAAGCTGTGGAGTGACTCAAAATATCTTATAGATTCTGTCAACAAAAACTGGATTGTCTCATGGCGAAAAAACGGCTGGAAAAACAGCAAAAAAGAACCGGTAAAAAACCGGGAGCTTTTTGAAAGGCTGATAGAATTGATGAAAATTCACCGCGTGGAATTTTGCTGGGTCAAGGGGCACGATGGCAATCCCGAAAACGAACGGTGCGATACCTTAGCTGTTGAAGCGGCAAACGGAGCAAATTTGCAAATAGATACCGGCTATCTCGAAAACAGATAAAAATTAGAAAAGCATTATTAAAACGTATTTTGAGGCGATTTAATAATGCTTTTTTGATGTATATAATTTTTTTGTCAACGCATCTGTTTGTGTCTTTACGAAGCTATCCCCATCCACTGTGATGCAAGGCACTGTCCGTCGGTATTGTTGCCTATGGCAAGCACTTTTCCGTCGGAGGTAAGTGCTGTGGTGAAATGGTTGCCTCCGGCAGAAACCGCTACAATATCACTCCACTGCGAAACATTACATTCGCCATAATCATTGGAGCCTGCAGCAATCACAGTACCGTCAGATTTTATACCAACCGTGTGTGACATTCCGGCAGATACATAAACTATATCCTTCCATTGTGAAAGCTCACACTGGCCGTTGCCGTTGTAGCCTGCTGAAACTACGGTTCCGTCAGATTTAAGACCAATTGTGTACCAGTCGCCGGCACTTATTTGAACAATGTCTGTCCAGCTTGAAACATCACACTGACCGTAGCTGTTGTCACCGGATGCAACCACTGTTCCGTCTTTTTTGAGAGCAACGCTGTGTTGTGCTCCGGCGGCAATCTGCCTAAGATTTTTCCATGAATATACATTGCACTGACTTGATGCATCGTTTCCTACTGCCACTGCTGTGCCTTTTGCTGTAAGACCAAGTGTATGAGTCGAGCCGGATTTTACATCAATCACCGAATACCATTCGTTAACATTACATTGACCGTATTCATTTGATCCCGATGCAATAACCGTGCCGTCATAACGTACACCAACGGTGTGCATTCCGCGGGTAGAAACACCGGTTACATTAATCCAGTTGTTTACATCGCTTTTGCCGTTATCGTTGTTGCCGGTAGCTACAACTGTACCGTTTCGGCGAAGTGCTACGGTGTTGTTATATCCGGTTGACAGATATCTTGAAAGCTGAGACGAAATTTGAGTAAGTCTGCTTTTGGAATTTGAGTAGGAACCAAGCTCTCTAAAACCTGTGTAGGCTTCAAAATAGTTGCCATCCATAAGCTTTGCCGAAGCCGATGAATATTTTCTTGATTCTTCTGTTGAAAAGTCTTCATCGGATGCTGTATAGTCAATGCCGAGAAATTTGTTCATATATTCAAATTCTGTGTATTCGATGCTTATTCCGAAATTTGGATCATCTGCCGACGAATCAACATTTGAGTCAGCATTTGAGTCAGCAGCCGAATCAGCATCATTATCGGTATTTTCAAACACTTCTGTCGGCATTTCGTTTTCAATTGTACCGGGAACCTCTTTTGCAGGGCTTTGCTGCTTTGGGTGACCCGGCAGATATATATAGTAGTAAAGTGCAAAAGAAAGCAATGTTACCAAAATCAGGGATAATATTATCGGAATCCATGTTTTTATTTTTTTCCTTGTTCTTCTGCGTGCCGATCTTTGCTCTTTTTTGCCGTGTATTTCTTTTTTTGGTATATTATTTTTGTTTTTGGCATTGCCGCCATCTTTAGGTACTTCTTCCATTGGCGGAATTTCAGCTTTTGGCGCTTCGGGAGCACTGTTATCTTTTTCAGTTGTCTGCGAATCAAAATCATTTTCGGCAGATGGCTCTTGTGCAAAAGCTTCGGGCTTGAGAGCATCTTCAATTGGTGCTGCTGTTTCTTGCTGAACCGGATTGTCATTAGGTTTTGCTATTGTTTCGGTAACTTGTGTGGCAAGAGCTTCATTGTCTAAAGCGTCTTGACTCTTTGAATGAGCACTATCTTCGGCAAGCTTGCTGTCCGTAGCTTCTTCCTGCACCTTTTCGGGCTCTTCCGCACTCTCATCCAAAGCTTTTATTGTTTCGTCTGAGTTTGTGTTGGCAGATTCGGGTATCGATTCATCCTCAGGCGGAGCTTCTTGGGTTTCTTTCATGGCTGAATCCTGAGCAGAGTCTGATACGGTTGCTGACATACTGCTTATGTACGAAGCATATTCAGTTTCTGTGAGCCAGTCTTTTTCTGCCGTACCTTTTCCGCAATTGCCGCATACGTCACCCGCAAATGCATTTTTGCATCGGGTACACAGCTTTCCGTTCAAACAATGCAGACAAAGATGTGCGTTATCTATATTCTCTTTTTTACATACAGGACAAATCCACATACTATGACCTCACTTTGGTTAGGGATTTCAAGACCGACAACGAAGAAGAACGGCTATTTGAGTTGGTTTTGGAGCAATCCAAAATATTACTTATATACCATAAATGATATCATTATTTATGCAGTAATGCAATATTAGCACCCCCGATGTAACAAAAATGTAATTAGCAACAATATACCGTTTATGGAATATCTAACACTCCCAGTTACATTTTAATCAATATTCCCGCAATTGCTGCCGGGATTATTATAAATATGGGGTGAAGCTTAAATTTTTTGTTTATTACAAACAGAACTGCAAACAGAATCAGAGCCTTGATATCAAAAAGGTCGGATATTGCCCTTGTGCTTTCATAGAGCTCGGTGTTTATGCACGCTCCCGCAAATACATTGACTGCAGCCGCAGCAATGAGGCCGCATACAGCAGGTCTGAGCCCACCAAAGGCATGGTCAACAAGCACGCTGTTTTGAAATTTGTCGAGAACTCTTGCCACAATAATAATTATAATGAGAGATGGGAGAACCAGAGCGAGAGTAGCCGCAATTCCGCTCAGTATTCCAAGTGCAATGCCGCCATCTTCAAAGCCGGCGTTATATCCGCAGTAGGTTGCCATGTTAACTCCGATAGGACCCGGGGTAGATTCCGACACGGCTATCATATCGGGCATCATATTTGCACTGAGCCAGTCATATCGGGAGGCTATATCATACAAAAATGGCAGTGTTGCCAGTCCTCCGCCCACGGCAAAAAGTCCGGTTTTGAAAAATTCATATATAAGATACCATAAAAACATCATTTTCTGTCCGCCTTTCTGCTATTTAATGCACCGTAGGATATACCAAACACGATTGCCGCTATAACCACATATATCGGCGACCAGTCGGTAAATACAGAAAATATGAGTGCACCCAGAAAAAGACAAAAACCGAAAATGTTTTTTACGCCCTTTTTCCATAGCTTTATAACAGCATCGATAACAAGCACTGCAACAGCTACATTAATTCCTGAAAGTGCATATCCCACAGCCTCATAGGAAAGAAAATTGCGTATAAAAGCCGCAATTACAGTGATGATAACTATTGACGGAAAAATTACTCCGAGGGTTGCAAAAATTGCACCGACAATTCCTTTGCACTTGTAGCCTATAAAGGTTGCGGTATTTACGGCGATAACACCGGGAGTACACTGTCCCACAGCATAGTAGTTCATGACTTCTTCCTCGGTTGCCCATTTTTTGTTTTGGACAATTTCTCGTTGTATCATAGGAAGCATCGCATATCCGCCGCCAAAGGTAAAGCCGCCGATGCGTGCAAAGGTGAGAAAAAGCTGAATAAGTTCCTTCATTATGTGCAGTCGTCCTTTCTTTGATACAATCATCAATAAATATATCCCGCAAATTGTATTCAATAAGCGGCAAAGCCGCGTCATTCAACGTTTTCAGTGGGAGATTGAACTCCCACTGAAAAAATTAAATGTCACCCGCCGCCTATAGAGGCGGGGGACATCTTAATTTAGTTATATTCAAGCTAAAGGATATTGTTAAGTATGATTTATACAGTTTTTTTATATGCTTTCAAAAATATTTATGTTTTCATCATTGAAAAATAAAAGATAATTTAATTCATTGTAGCTACATGGTCATCAAAATTTTCGGTAAATATATGGCTGCCGTCCTTCTTGACCTCATCTGTATGATAGAAAAGATACGAATTTGAATCGGGATTTGCAGCTGCGATTATCGACTTTATACCCGGATTGCATATGGGACCGGGGGTAAGGCCCTTGTATTTGTAGGTGTTATACGGCGAATCAACCTCAAGATCCTCGTAGGTAACCTTTGTCATATCATATAGTCCTGCCGATTTGGCATAAACCACTGTTGCGTCCACCTGAAGAAGCATATTGCTTTTTATTCTGTTGTTGATAACGCCTGCTATAACGGCACGCTCGCTGTCGAGAACCGCCTCTCTTTCTACAATTGAAGCAATTGTCATAATCTCAAAAAGGTTGTCGTAGTTATCAAAATTGCTGTCATATTCTTTTTCAAATGCGGCAAGCATTGCGTCTGCCATCATGTGAGGCGTCATTTCTGATGAAAATTCATATGTGCTTGGAAACAAAAATCCTTCAAGCTTGTACTTGTAGTTAACGTCGGGAATATGGTCTATAAAATTATAATTGAAAGTATCCTGCTTTATTGAGGCAATAAACTCATCTTTGGTACACAGACCATTTTCTTCAAGACGTGCGGCTATCATTTCAACCGAAAATCCCTCGGGAATTACTACCGTCACTACATTTGCATTTCCGTTGGTTTTGGTCAGAGTGTAAAGAATATCGTCAAGATTCATGCCTTTTCGTATATTGTACACTCCGTATCGGATTTCACCGTATTTGTCGCTACTTTGTTTGTGTTTCAGAATAAAGGCATATTTGCTTTTTATGATATTCATGTCCACAAGCTTAGACGCTACCTGAGAGGCGGTTTCACCCTCTTTGATTTCTACAGTAACCGTGTTGCCCGTATACACAGATGCGCCGGTATATTCCCGGTACATCGGAATACCTCTTACACATCCAAATATTACAATTATGATAATAATTATAGAGACGAGCTTCTTTTTATTTTTCATTATTTAACACCTTCTTTAGTATAAATTAAAATCATTATATCATACAAAAAAAACTGCCGCAACCGTTGCGACAGTTTTTTGGTTAATTATTCCAAAATTAATAATTTAGTTAAGAATAGCAGCTTCTGTCTCTTTGTCAAAGAGGTGGATTTTGTTAACGTCAACACCTATTTTGATGTTATCACCAACAGCGGCAGTGCTTCTGGGGTTAACTCTTGCTGTGAAGCTGTTGTCACCAACCTTAAGATAGAGATAGGTTTCAGCTCCCATCATTTCGGTAACTTCAACATCAGCGGTAAGAACAGCATCGGGATTGAGAGAAATGAAGCTTTCTTCATCGTGAAGGTCTTCGGGTCTGATGCCGAGAATAACTTCTTTGCCGATGCAGTCTGCCTCTTTAACCTTTGCAGCAACACCTTCGGGAAGCTTAATGCTGTTGTTAGCAAATTCGAGATATACAGCATTGTCTTTGCTTATTGCTTTGCAGCTTGTGAAGTTCATCTGGGGACTGCCGATAAATCCGGCAACAAACATATTGCAAGGCTTGTTGTAAAGATTGAGAGGAGAATCAATCTGCTGTACAAAGCCATCCTTCATAACAACGATTCTGGTACCCATTGTCAGAGCTTCGGTCTGGTCATGTGTAACGTAGATGAATGTTGCCTGGAGTCTGTGATGGAGCTTTGAAATTTCGGTTCTCATCTGTACTCTGAGCTTTGCATCGAGGTTTGAAAGAGGTTCGTCCATGAGGAATACCTTGGGCTCACGAACGATAGCACGACCGAGAGCAACACGCTGTCTCTGACCACCGGAAAGAGCTGCAGGCTTTCTGTCGAGCAGATGCTCAATGTCGAGAACTCTGGCAGCTTCCGTAACGCGCTGTCTAATTTCGTCTTTGGGGAGCTTACGGAGCTTGAGCGCAAAAGCCATGTTTTCAAAAACTGTCATGTGAGGATAAAGAGCATAGTTCTGGAAAACCATTGCGATATCTCTATCCTTGGGAGCTACATCATTAACGAGTGTATCTCCGATGTATAATTCACCCTCTGAAATTTCCTCAAGCCCTGCAATCATTCTGAGAGTTGTGGACTTACCGCAACCAGAGGGACCTACAAGCACAATAAATTCTTTATCTTCGATATCAAGACAAAAATCGGAAACGGCTGTTACACCGCCTGCATATGTTTTGTAAATGTGCTGTAAATTTAAACTTGCCATAATTAGCGACCTCCTGAATACCTTGCCGTCCGGGTGTTGTTATTCAACAAACACAGTACAACGGCGACTTTACATATTTATTGACTATACTATAACACAAATAGATTTTTTTTTCTAATGGGTATTTTCACAAAATTATTCAGAATATTTGTTTACATTGCATAAATCTCTAAAATTAATGCCGAGAGCCCCAAAAAGCTCACGGCATTAATATACTTTTTGCACAAATCATGCTTTAAATCACGTTTTTTTATGTAAAAATACGCTTATTCTTTGTTAAACATCCAATTTCTTTTATCAAAACTTTGTTATTTGTGCACAAACAATATTCGAGCTTCCCTCAAAAATTTGGTCTTGACAGACCTACGCCTCTTTCATAGACAGCGAAATTCTGTTCTTTTTGAGGTCTATGTCAATTATTTTGACCTTTACAATGTCACCAACCGAAAGCACATCGGTAGGATGCTTGATATATTTGCTGCTTATCTGAGATATGTGCACCAGACCGTCTTGATGAACTCCTATATCAACAAACGCGCCAAAGTCAATAACATTGCGCACGGTTCCGTTCATAACCATGCCGGGCCTCAGATCTTCGATGCTCATTATGTCCTCCATGAGCATGGGTTTGGGCATTTCATCTCGGGGGTCACGCCCGGGCTTTAGCAGCTCGTCTGCAATATCCGACATGGTAAGCTTGCCAACGCTGTGCCTTTTACAAAAATCGTCTATGTTCATGTTTTTCATGCGAAGCTTCAGATCGGTGAGATTGCCTTCGATTACATCGTCGGAGGTGTAGCCAAGCTCGGAGAGCAGTGCCGACGCGGCACCGTAGCTTTCGGGATGAACAGAGGTTGTATCGAGAAAATTGTCAGCTCCGGGGATGCGCAAAAATCCTGCACATTGGGTAAATGCTTTCGGACCGAGCTTTGCTACCTTGAGAAGTTGTTTTCTGGAAGAGAATTTTCCGTTTTCGTCTCTGTATTTTACAATGTTTTTGGCAATGGGGGAGGATATACCGGCAACATAGGAGAGAAGCGGCGCAGATGCCGTGTTGAGGTCTACACCCACACTGTTTACACAGCTTTCAACAACACCGCTCAGTGTTTCGCTGAGCCGTTTTTGGTTCATATCGTGCTGATATTGCCCAACGCCTATGGATTTGGGGTCTATCTTTACAAGCTCTGATAGCGGATCTTGCAATCTTCTGGCAATAGAAGCGGCACTTCTCTGCTCCACGGTAAAATCCGGAAATTCTTCGGCTGCAAGCTTTGAAGCCGAGTATACAGACGCTCCCGCCTCGCTCACCATCATATAATATACCTTGGTATCAAGCTCCTTTAGCAGTGAGGCAATAAATATTTCAGACTCCTTGGAGGCGGTGCCGTTGCCTATGGCAATGAGCTCTACTCCGTGCTTTTTGATTAGCTGTTTTACATATTCACTGCTTTTTTTCTTATCGTGATGGTCAAGCGTACAAAATATTACGCCCGTATCACACACCTTGCCGGTTTCGTCTACAACAGCAAGCTTGCATCCGGTGCGGTAGCCGGGGTCAAGCCCGAGCACGGTTTTGCCTTTCATTGGGGGCTGCATCAAAAGCTGATGCAGATTTTTTGAAAAGAGCTTTATGGCATTCTCTTCGGCATTTTCTGTAAGAATATTTCTGATTTCGCGCTCGATCGACGGTGCAATAAGTCTTTTGTAGGAATCGGCAATTGTATCTTTCATAATCTGCTCGAATATGGATTTGCGAACAATCTGAGAAGTCAGATAGCCGAGAATCATGTTTTCATCTATATCAACCGAAACACTGAGCATTTTCTCACTTTCGCCGCGGTTAATGGCAAGCACTCTGTGGCCGGCTATCTTTTTGGCTGGCTCAGAAAAATCGTAATACATTGAGTATACGCTGTCCTCTTCGGTGGAAGCACTTGTTTTTATCATACCATGGTCCATTGTCATTGACCTTATGTGCTTGCGACAGTCGGCATCGTCGGATATCATTTCGGCAATTATGTCCATAGCTCCGGCAATGGCATCCTCTGCAGTGAGAACTTCTTTTTCTTCATTAATATATTTTGCACCAAAATCAAGCGGGTCACCGCTCTGCTCTGCCTGCAGATATATGAGATTGGCAAGAGGCTCAAGTCCTTTTTCCTTTGCAACGGTTGCACGGGTGCGTCTTTTGGGGCGAAACGGTCTGTATATATCCTCCAGCTCCTGAAGCACTGTTGCAGCCTCTATCTTTGCCCTCAGTTCGTCTGTGAGATTGCCCTGCTCGTCTATGAGACGCATAATTTCTTCGCGTCGTTCGTCAAGTGAACGCAGATATGTCAGGCGCTCATGGAGCTTTCTTAATATCTCATCATCAAGGGCACCGGTTACCTCTTTTCGATATCTGGCAATAAAGGGGATAGTGTTGCCGCTGTCAATGAGGGCAACGGTGTCGCTAATTTGTTTTTCTTTGAGCTCAAGCTCTTTGGCAAGGGTTTTTATTATGTCCATATTAATTTCCTTTCGGCTGAAGCTTTGTAAAGCTTTGTCAGTGATTTTTTATATTTCGTTTTTGAGTTTTTGAAGTTCTTCGCCCGTAAGCGGTCGGCATTCTCCCTCGGCAAGAAGCTTATCAAGTGTCAAAGAACCCATGGATATCCTTTTGAGATATACCACTTCGTTGCCCAGTGCTTCAAACATTCGCTTAACCTGATGAAATTTTCCTTCATATATAGTAAGCAGACTCTCATAACCGTCGTCTGATATAATTTTGTGTATTGCCGGCTGAGTTGTAAAATCCTCTTCGAGGGTAATTCCTTTTTCAAAGGAATTTGTTTCCGATTTGCCCACCGGCTTTGCAGATTTTACATAGTAGGTTTTGGGCACGTGGGATTTTGGTGAAAGAAGCTTGTGTGCAAGGTCACCGTCGTTGGTGAGCAAAAGCAGACCGTGGGTATCAATATCGAGCCTTCCCACAGGAAAAAGCCTTGCATGGGCAAATTCTTTGGGCACAAGGTCGACCACTACGGGATAATGCTTGTCGTAGGTGGCACTTATGTAGCCTTCGGGCTTGTTGAGCATAAGATAGGTATAGCGCGAATATTTTATTTTTTCACCGCAAAAAATAATTTCGTCTTTGTTTTCGTCTACATGAAAGCCCGGGTCTGAAACTACCTTTGAGTTGACACTGACCTGTCTTTTCTTTATACATAGCTTTATTTCCCGGCGGGTGGCAGGAGTGCAGTTTGCAATCAGTTTGTCTATTCTCATTAAATCACCGTTTTAATTCTTTGTACATATACAGCGACCCAAACGCGAAAGTAAGTTCGGCATTTTTGGCAGCTTCTTGTATCGCTTCTGTGATATTGTCAAAGCTTTTTGCCGTAAAACCGAGCATTCGCGCCGTGTCGCACAGCTTTTTGGAGCTTTCGCTTCGGGGATTGGAGTGTACATTTACAGTATATATTTCAAAATCCAAATTGTCAAGCTCGCCGAGTATAGAAAATGCCTCGCTGTATGCTTTGTCTTTCATAAATCCCGTCACAAAAATGATCTTGCCCTTTGGGCTGTAGCGGTTTATACTGTCGACAAGCGCTTTTACCCCGTCGGGATTGTGTGCACCGTCAAAGAAAAGCGCGTCTTCAAGTCTTTCCATTCTTGCGGGATTTACTGCATTCGAAACCGCGTATCGGATTGTATTCTCACCTGCTCCGAGCAGCTGCAAAACCTCAATTGCAATCGATGCGTTGTATATTTGATGAACACCGCAAAGCGAAGATTTCAGATGTTTTATTTTTTTATAATCAAAAATTTCGCAAAAGTTTTCATATCCGATGCTTCGGGGTTCTTCTGCCCAAATCAGCCTGCGATTTCCCGCCATGTTCCTTATCACCTTTTGCACATCCTTAGACTGTGCACCGGTCACAACAATCGAGCTTTTTTTGAATATGCCGCATTTGTTGACGGCTATTTTTTCGGTTGTATCGCCTAAATATTGGGTATGATCAAGAGCAATGTGGGTTATTACCGAAACCATAGAGTCGTATATGGCATTTGTCGCATCGCCAAGACCGCCCATGCCGCATTCCAAAACGGCATATTCACAGCCCTCTTTGGCAAAGTGCATAA
>JAEDEG010000090.1 GCA_016293435.1 Clostridia bacterium | reverse complement strand
GTTATATTTTTGATCTTATTGAATCAAGCTCCGAATACACCAAATTGTCATCAAAGGATTTTGCCCTGAGAGCGGATTCTATTTTGTCGAGCGAATCGGAAATTTCGAGAAAGCGATCCATAAGACAAAGCTTTGACTCCATTTGGAGAATTTCTTTTTCGCCGCGCTTTATGTTATCGTATACACCCTGGCGAGTGATGCCTACAGACGAGGCAATTTCGGACAAAGACATATCCTCTTCATAATACATTTCGAGTATTTCGCGCTGTTTGTCGGAAAAGAGATTGCCGTAAAAATCGAGAAGGTATGCAACCTGAAGATTTTTCATATAATCGCCTCCGACAGCAGTGTAAAGCAAATTACTTTACAGATATAATAATATATAATTTCCCGTTTGTCAATATGTAAAACCGAAAATATACAAAAAAAAGCAGATTGATTAAAAATCTGATTTGTTAAAATGGGTTTTTGGTCATTTTTGCATAATGATAGGCAAGCTACTCTCTATGCAGCATAAAAGGTTAAT
Organism: Clostridia bacterium; assembly: GCA_016293435.1. Classification (GTDB taxonomy): domain Bacteria; phylum Bacillota; class Clostridia; order UMGS1810; family UMGS1810; genus RGIG1828. Next base: position 10,183 of record JAEDEG010000090.1, on the reverse strand, counting down.
AATAGTTTTATATAAATACACAATCGAAAGCCCGGGTGTCTGAAATTTCGCATCACCCGGGCTTTGCTCTTTATATATCCGATCTCGTTTCATATTCAAACATACGCTTGGTAAGCGTCCAAAAATGAAATGAATCAAAATATCTCTGCACCTCGTGCTCCTTTGACATCACATAGTCGATAAGCGCCTTTCTTGCTTTTTGTGCTTTTTCGGTTTCGCCTGCGGTGCGATACCTCATAGACTCGGCATAAAGAGCGCAAAATTCGCAATGCCACAAAAGATTTTGCCACATCACGCTCGCACATCTGACGCTCTGGATAATATTTTCGGCGCACACAGCCTTCATTTCTCTTGCAATGCGTGATGCCTTTGCAAATGCTTCTATTCTGCCGGGCTCTGCCTTGATATCTCCCGAGCCGAGGGCAGCATTTTTCAGTGTTACCATATATTCAAAATCAAACAGCTCGCTTATCTTTTCGAGATAAGAAACCGCCTTTTTATATTCTTTGCCAAAGGCAAGGCTGAAATAACGGTCTTTCAGCTCATCAAAGTCTGCGTCTTTGTCATACAGTGCTCTTGCCCACACATAGTTTGCAAAGCCTGTGGGAAATGCCTGACGCTGGCTTCGGTCTTCTATCATGCCTCGGAGACTGTGCACCTCAAGACCGCGCACATCGTCAAACAAGCATTTTGCAAAAGATATGCTGCCCGGGTCATAATAAACCACATCGTAGAAGTGATATTCAAACACAAAGCATGGCCCGTCAAACCTCTCCTGCCATTTTTTGAGATAGGCAAGAGTACCGCCCATATCCTGAGGCTTTTTGAGATTGTTGCGGCAATAAGGCTTTAGCTGACTCATGTCGGCACAAACGCCGTAGCTCTTGGTATATTCTCTCGAAATCGGAGCAAAAAGCAGAGTAAATCTCGATGAGTTTTTGAGAGCTTCTGTTTCGGGTGCCCAGAGGAGGTCGTTGTAGGCAATAAACACAATGCGGGTATCAAGCCCCTTTTCGGTAAGCTTTTTGTCTATTTCGTTGAGCAAAATCACATACCAGTCGGAGGTTATTTTTTTTGTACATTCCTCACATTCGCAGTTGTTGTTGGTGCCGTCGGCAATCCACATATGCAGATAGTCCACTATTTTGTGCCTTTGGGCATAGTCTGCCACAAAATCGGCAATTATCTCTCTTGCCGCGGGATTAGACATACAAATATTGGTGTTTACGGCTTCGCCGTTAAAAAATCCGCGCTTGCCGTTTATCATGGCAAGATATTGGCGGGTTTCTTCGTCGGGTTCTTCGCCGTTTATGTTGATATTTATACCAAAGGGCAGTGTTATCATGCCGTGACCCACATCGTGATACATCATGCCTCTTTTGTCAAGCTCGGCCTCACAGGCGCGTTTCCACTGCAAAACAGCTTGCTCCGTTATGGGCTCGGGCGTTCTGAACTCATTGCCCAAATGACTGTACCAATGATTATAATAATAAAACGGAATTATACACTCAAGCATAAAGGAGTTTAGCCCTACCTTGGGAGCATAGTCGATAGCATCCATCATATTTTGCTGAGTGACAGCGCCCTCTATGCACTCTCCCCTAAAAGACATGCCGGCCTTTTTGCGGTATTTTACGTCTCTCAGCTCCTCAACTACGGGAATATACTCACCGTCTGCTCCCGCAAAAAGCCATTCGCAGCCGTTTTGCCTGAGATATTCGTACACTGCAAGAAGCACACTGCGGGGATTGCTTCCGGCAATTATGCCCTCCTCACCCTTGGTGTCTATATATACAATATCGTCAAGCAGGGCATCGGAGCAATCGGAGGTATCGAGACCAAAATCTGTCATAAGCCCGAGACGAAGCCCCGCTTTGCCCTCTGTTAAAAGCGCGGGGGTTTCTTTTTCGGGCATCATCATCATAAGATATTTTCTAAGTTCTTCGGCGGCAAAGTCTGCCACATGATTGTCTGTAATTCTAATTATGTTCATTTTAATCGCCTTTCATATTATGAAAACAAAGCCTTTGCAAAATCAGCAGGCTCAAAATCCTGCAAATCGTCTATTCCCTCGCCCACACCGACGAGCTTAACCGGGATATTCTGTTCGTGCGAAACGGCAAGGACTATACCGCCCTTTGCACTGCCGTCGAGCTTGGTTAAGATAAGACCGCTGATTGATGCCACCTGCGAAAACAGCTTTGCCTGATTTACGGCATTCTGACCGGTGGTGGCATCGAGCACGAGTAGAGTTTCTACCGAGCTTTGGGGGAGCTCACGCTCTATTACCCTTGCAATTTTGGCAAGCTCATCCATGAGATTCTTTTTGTTGTGAAGTCTGCCGGCGGTATCCAATATTATGAGGTCGGCTCCTCTTGACTTTGCCGCTGCAATAGTGTCAAACACAACCGATGCCGGATCGGAACCCTCCTGATGACTTATGATATCAACACCGGAGCGGTCTGCCCATATCCGAAGCTGGTCAATTGCCGCCGCACGAAAGGTATCGGCCGCACCGAGAATGACCTTTTTGCCCTGAGCCTTGTAGCGGGCTGCCATTTTGCCTATGGAGGTTGTTTTGCCAACGCCGTTTACACCGATTACCATGATAACTGCGGGAACGGTGGAAACGTCGATTTTGTTATCATTGCGGCAAAGAAGCTCCGAAATGATTTCTTCTATGGCTCCCTTAACCTGATCGGTTTCGGTAATTTTGTCCTCTTTAACCTTTTTGCGCAGCTCCCCTATAATATAGAGTGAGGTATCAACACCCACATCCGCCATAATAAGTGCTTCTTCAAGCTCTTCAAAGAGCTCCTCGTCTACCTTTTTGAAGGCGGAGAGAACTCCGTCTATTTTGGAATTGATAGAATTTCTGGTTTTGGCAAGGCCTTCTTTGAGCTTTGCAAAAAAGCCTTTTTTGGGTGCTTCTTCTGCTGTTTCCAAAATATCTTCGGCGGTATGCTCCTCATTGGGCACAGCATTTTGTATATCAGCTTCTGCCGACGGCTCAAACGCAATCTCATCTTCGGCAGCAGCTTCTTTTTCTTCTTTTGTTGATGTTGTTTCTAATACAGCTTCTGCCGCTTCTGTTGTTTCTTCTGTTGTTTCTTCTGTTGTTTCTTCTGTTGTTTCTTCTGTAGCTTTCTCTTCGGTTTCTTCCGATGCAGCTTCACAAAAAGCGGGGTCTTCACACTCCTGCATGTCTTCCTTTTCCGGAGCTTTGTCCAAAGCTTCGGCTGCCGGTGCTTCTTCGGGAGCTTGTTCTTCATTTTTGGAAAGCCCGAACAATCTGCCTAATTTGTCTTTAAATGCCATTAGTTATAATCCTCCAAATCTTCAAATTTGAGCTTCAAAAGCTTTGACACGCCTTTTTCCTGCATGGTAACACCATACATAATATCGGCCGCCTCCATGGTACCTCTGCGGTGCGTTACAACTATAAACTGAGTTTTTTCGCTGTATTTTTTGATATAATCCGCAAAGCGATACACGTTGTTATCATCTAGCGCCGCCTCAACCTCATCGAGTATGCAAAAGGGTGTGGGGCGAACCTCCAAAACCGACAGCAAAAGTGCAATTGCCGAAAGTGCCCTTTCACCGCCGGAGAGTGCCATCATGTTTTGCAGCTTTTTGCCCGGCGGCTGAACCTCAATTTCTATACCGCTCTCCAGCACATTGCCGGGGTCGGTGAGGGCAAGTCTGCCCGTACCTCCGCCAAAAAGTGCTTTGAACACAATGTCAAAATGGGAACGGATAATCTCAAAGCTTTCTTTAAACTGCTTAACCATAATGGCCTGCATTTCGTTTATGATATCTTCAAGCTTCTTTTTGGTTTCGTCAAGGTCATGCTTTTGGGCAGACAGAAAGTCAAAACGCTCCTTAACCTCTTTGTACTGCTCGATAGAATCGATGTTGATATTTCCCAAAGCCTTTATCTGAGCTCTGAGCGATGATGCCTCCTTTTGAGCCGAGGCCATGTTAAAATCGTCGGTCTTGTAGGCAAGAGCGGCATTGTATGAAAGCTCATATTCATCCCAAAGCTTTGAGGTTACATGCTCTGTCTCTATTTCGAGCTTGGAGTTCTGATTTTCTATGCGCGAAACCTCAAGCTGGAGCACATATATTGTTTCGTTTTGGTCTTTGAGCTGCTTTTGGCTGTCTATCAGCTTTTGAGAAGCCTTGTCATATGCCTTGGTGCTGTCGTCAATAACCTTGGTGAGCTCTCCTCTGTCGGCCGTCGCTCTCACAATCTTTTGGTTTATGCTTTCTATTTCAGCTTCTGTCTTTTTGTTTTCTTCCTCCAGAGCGGATTTTTCTTTGGCTTTTTCTATGCTTTCAACAGCGGAGCTTTGCTTTTCGGCTCTTAGCTGCTCAATTCTTTCGCTCCAAACGGCAATATCCTTTTCGATATTTGCAAGGGCGATTTTGCCGTCGGTTGCAAGCTGCGTAAAGCTCTCTTTTTTTTCGGCAAGAGAAGCTCCTTTTGCCGAAACATCCTCAAGCTCTTGCTTTACAAGGCGCACTGTTTCTTCGTTTTCGGCAATTTGACCCTTTAAGCTGTCCTTTTGTCTGTCCACATCCTCTATCTCACCGATAACCGAGCCGCTCTGGTTGGTAATAAGACCGATGCTTCGTTCGAGCTCTCTTATGATACGGCTGTTATTTTCTATTGCCGAAGAAATTTTCACTCTGTCGTGATCACATGAGGTGACGGCAGAATCGAGCTCTTCCTTTTGCTCTGCCATCTTTTTTATCTTCATGCGATAGCCGTTTATTTTGTCGTCATTATCGTCTATAATTTTTTGCAGGCTTTCAATTTTTGCACTCAGTTCTTCAATATCCTTACCTCTGCTCAGCAGGCTTTGAGTTTTGTTGACGCTGCCGCCTGTAAGCGAGCCCCCCGGATTGAGCAGCTGACCGTCGAGGGTTACGATTTTATATTTATATCCGGTCTTTTTGGCAAGGGCAACGGCATTGTCGATGTTGTCCATAATAACACATCTGCCCATGAGGCTTTTGAATATGCCGTCATATTTTTCGTCATATGTAACAAGCTCCGAGGCAAGACCTATATATCCTTTTTCGTTTTTGGGCGCATTGCTTAAAAGATTGCCTCTGACCGATGTAAGCGGCAAAAATGTTGCTCTGCCGAGACGGTTTTCTTTGAGATAAGAAATACACTTTTTGGCACAATCTTCGCTTGAAACAACAACATTTTGAAGTGCTCCGCCAAGGGCAATTTCAATTGCGGTAACATATTTATTTTCTACCTCAACAAGCTTTGACACAACGCCCTGCACACCATTTATGCCGCAGGTGAGCACCCTTTTAACGCTTTTGGCATAGCCCTCGTAGCCGCGTTCAAGGTCTTCGAGAACGTTTTTGCGCGATTGGAGATCATTGCATTTTGCAACAACGGCGTTTTGCTCCTCCTTTGCCTTGTTCATAACATCGGTCAAAGCAAAATACTCTGCCTTTAGCTTTTCAAGACCGTCTATTGCGTCGGCTCTTTTTTTCTCGGCAGAGGCAAAATCACTGTTGAGCGCTTCGGCATCGGATTTTGCCTTTTGGAGAGCCTCCTGCTTTAGAGCAAGGTCATCCTTGAGGGTTGCTTTTCTTTCGTCAAAATTTTTGAGCAATACATCAAGACCGGAAATTCTTGCCTTGAGAGCCGAATTTTCATTGAGAAGTGCAATTATCCTTTCTTTGAGTTCTTCGCTCTCGGCAAGCTTTGCGGCAATGGAGGCATCAAGCTCCTCCATTTGCAAATCGCGATCGGCAACATTTTTTTCTATGCTGTCTTTTTCGGCCTTTTTTTGCGCCTTTAAAGCGGCAAGCTTTGCCGATTCTTCATCGCCCGCGGTAATTTTTTCACCGAGGGTCTTTATTTCTTCGTCTATTCTTTTGCAGCTGCGCAGATTATTCTCTATAGCCGCCTTCAAAAGCTCTATTCGGTGAGACATATCGCCGCTGTTTTTTTCGAGATCAAAGCTCTGCTGACGAAGCTCGGTTATCTTGTCGTTTAGACCCGACATATTTGCGGTTTCCGATTCGATAACAGCCTCTATCTGAGCAAGCTTTATTTTTTCGTCACTGAGCTGGTTGAAAGCTGTGGTAAACCTTTGCTCTCCTTCTTTGAGAGCCTCTTTTTGTTTGTCGATATTGCGGATAGAGATATTTATATCGAGCCCCTTTAGCACTTCGCGCAAATCGAGATATTTGCGTGCCTTTTTGGACTGATTTTCCAACGGTCCCACCTGAGATTCGAGCTCAGACAGAAGGTCTTTTATTCGCACAAGGTTGTCTTCTGTCTGCAAAAGCTTTTTTTCAGATTCGTTTTTGCGGTATTTGTATTTGGTTATTCCCGAGGCTTCTTCAAAGATATTGCGCCTTTCTTCTGCCTTGTTGGAAAGAATCTGGTCAATCTTGCCCTGACCGACAACAGAATAGCCCTCCTTACCGAGGCCTGTGTCCATAAAAAGCTCGTGGATATCCTTGAGACGGCACTCCTTATCGTTTATAAGATAATTACTTTCACCGCTGCGGTGAACCATGCGGGTAACCTTGACGGTATCGTAATCTATTTTAAAAATATTGTCCTTATTGTCCAGTATGATAGACACCTGTGCAAAGCCGAGAGGGCTTCTTTTTTGAGTACCGGCAAAAATAACGTCTTCCATTTTGCCGCCGCGAAGGCTTTTGGCACTTTGCTCCCCCATAACCCAGCGTATGGCATCGGAAATATTGCTCTTGCCGCTGCCGTTGGGCCCTACTATGGCGGTTATGCCCTGACCGAACTCAAGATTTATTTTGTCTGCAAAGGATTTGAACCCCTGCACCTCAATACCCTTAAGATACAATTACATACACCTCAAAATCTTTTGTATGTTTGATGTATGATACAACATAAAACACCAATTATATATTACCATATCAATCAAAATTTTTCAAGCTTTTTGTAGTAAAAAAAGCATTTTAGTTATATTATAAAAAAGCATTTTGGTTAATTGACAAGCCAAAACCCGTTATGCTATAATGTAGCAAAATTTATCGTATAGGGAGAGAGCATAATGCTTAAGCTATCTAAAAATGAAATTAACTCGTTTAACGGAGACATTGTATCCCTGCGTGCCGAAACCGACTGCACCCGGGTGCAGTGTCAATCCGAAAACGAAACAGTTGCCCGTATAAGGGAGATTGGACTTGGCAAGTATCTTATAATACTCGAAGGCGTCGGCAACACAAAAATAACCGTAAAGGCAGAAAACGAAGTTCGCGAATGCAGTGTTTCGGTGAGAGAAGCGCTAAAATCCGACCCGAACGGAAAGCTTAAAATATATGTGGGTGATACCCATGCTCACACCTCCTACTCCGACGGACTTGCAACACCGTATGATGTATACAAAAAGGTCATGGAGGAAGATTATTTTGATTTTTACACAATATCCGACCACTCCGACCTTGAAGACGACGACGGATTTTTCAATACATTTGTAGCCGCGGATATGTATACAAATGATGATTTTATTTCCTTTGCCGGAAGCGAATCGCAGCTTGACCTTATTTATACCAACAGCCTGGGCAAGGAGCGCAACAGCTGCGGCGAAATTGTTGTTATAAACAAAGAGGGCTATGCCTACACCGATTCATGGGACAAGTTTTTTGACCTTTTGGGCACAAACAAATACGGTACTGCCATTATAGCGCATCCTCAAATTATGGGATATACCACCGAGCCGTCATTATGGAACGCATTTGACCCTGAGCGCAACACCACCGAGCGTACTCTCAATTTGATTCACGGTATTGAAACTCTCAACGAACAAAGCGACTGCAACATGATTAACGAGAGAGCCTACTCTCTGTATCTTGACTGCGGCTACAAAATTTCGCCCTATGCCGCCGGCGATCACCACGGTCCGCGCTGGGGCAAGCTTGCAGAATGCTGTCGTACATTCATATATGCACAAGGAAAAACCAAAGATTATATTCTTGACGCAATGATAAATGCGCGCACATACAGCTGTGAAAACGGAAACGTAAAGCTGTTTTATACCGTAAACGGGCAAAATCCGTCTACTACCCTGCCTCTGACCGATACATACGAATTTAAAATTCATGCCGAGCCCTTTTATGTGAGAAAAGAAAATGACGACACGGTATTTGCTCAAATAATCTCCGACTACGGTGAGGTGGTGGCTTCGCGAAATGTGGGCAAATATGAATATGATTTTGATATAACCGTAAAATCAAACACTGCCAGATACTTCTACATAAAGCTCTACAGCAGAATAGGAGAGGTTACCTGGTCGTCGCCCATATGGACGGGCAGAGCCTTTGACAAATTTTCAAAGCCTTGGTTTGAAAAGAAGGCCATCAATGATGAAGAATTTAGAATAAAAGCATGGACGGGCGGCAAAAATGCGGGAGGAATTTTGAGCACAGACACCTCAGACTATGCTCAGCTAAACGACCCCGACGGCGAATTTATCGTAGATATGGGCAAAATGCGCACCATAAGTGCCATAGGCTACTATCCCAACCAACCCAAACGCGACTGTTACGAATCATATGCGGCATTTTTGAGCAGCTATGAATATTTGGTAAGCGACGACTGCATAAGCTTTAGGCGTGTGGCATCGGGAAAAATAAGACTGTACGGCGAAGAACACATTACCGAATTTGAGCCCTGCGAGGCGCGTTATATCAAATTGAGAGCGCTGTCTACCGTCGGCTCCGAAATGAGAAAAGAAAAATATCAAAAAATCGGAGTTGCCATTGGTGCTCTGAGAGTTTATTGATTTACATGCAAAACAGCCAAAGAGGCAGGCATTGTGCCCGACGCTTCGGCTGTTTTTTTGTTTATGTTATTATTCGGTCTTATTTATGCCTAATGCAGCTTGGTGCCTGCGCATACAAAATTGGCAACAACAAGAGCAAGTATACCCGATACAAGCTTGCCCACAATAACGCAAACCACATATTTTGCATTAAAGGCAAGAGTAAATGCCAAATGATCCGCAAATACAAATGCTCCCGAAACCGCAAATGCCGCATTGAGAACTGTGCCCTTTTTGTCCATGCGATTCATCATCTCAAAGGTGGTGGCATTGGTTGCAAGGGACGAAACAATGCCCATGGCGGAAGTCTCGTTTATATTTATTTTTGACGAAATAGCCCTTAGCGGTTTTGTCAAAAGCCCGGAAAGAATATATATCATAGGAAATGCCCCGGTCAAAACTACCGATGCATTGAGACACACCGCACAGCCTTCTTCAAGCGTGCCAAGCCCCTTTATTACCTCAAAGCCGGTCAGAAACCTCACTATACCGAGAGAAAGACCTATGGTTATAACGGTTTTTATAAATATTGCAAATATATTAAATATTTTGATGCAGACCGACGGAAAAAACATAATTCCGCACGCAATCAGCACCGAGAAAATAATTAGCGGCAAAAGGTTATACAAAAGCGTGCCAATCGGAATTGACATCATAACACCCGACACAAAGCATCCAACGGGTATTGTGACTATACCACACAGTATCCCCAAAAAAAGCTCTCTGTGACGCTCCCTGCCCACTACTCCCAGCGAAAACGGAATTGTAAACGAAACCGTTGCCCCCATCATTGATGCCACAACAAGACCGTTGAACATGCCGACGGCATCATCTTGGGCAATCTCCACAGCCAGCGGTGCACCGCCCATATCATTGGCAAAAAGCAATGCCGGTATAATTGAGGGATCGATGCGGAGTGTGTCTGAAAAAATGCCGATAACGGGATTCATCAGCTTTGCTATAGCCGGCGCAATAACAATCATACCAATCATAGAAAGCGCCAAGGTTCCCAAAAGCATAAGCCCTCTTTCAAACTCCTTGCCAAGCCCCAAACGGTTACCGAAAATTCTGTCTGCTGCGGCAATCACAGAAAATGTTGCCATAGCAACCGATATGTAATTCATGGTGTTGACTCCTTATATATCGTGTTGTAAAATTTTTCAATAAGCGGCAAAGCCGCGTCATTCAACGTTTTCAGCGGGAGATTGAACTCCCACTGAAAAAATTAAGTGTCACCCGCCGCCTATAGAGGCGGAGGACATCTTAATTTAGTTATATTGCAACTTCCTCAAAGCCCGATTCGGTGAGAATATAGCGCGTGTCAAATCCGCATTCGCAAA
>JAEDEG010000089.1 GCA_016293435.1 Clostridia bacterium | reverse complement strand
CCAATGTGCCGGTTGCAATATTCAGTTTGGAAATGAGTAAGGAACAGTTAACCAATCGTATATTGTGTTCAGAAGCTTTAATTTCAAATGAAAAAATGAAAGTTGCGGATGTGGAAGCAGAGGATGTTGCAAAGCTTGCATCAACAATTAATTCTCTTTCCAAAGCTCCCATATATATCGATGATACTGCCGGTATTACAGTTACGGAGATTAAATCCAAATGCCGCAGGCTGAAGCTTAAAGGTGAGTTAGGCCTTGTTGTTATAGATTATCTTCAGCTAATACAAGGAAACTCTAAAGAAAGCCGACAAAACGAAGTTGCAGAAAACAGCAGATTGCTAAAGATTATGGCAAAGGATTTGAATGTTCCGGTTATATGTCTTTCGCAGCTCAGCCGCGCTCCCGAACAAAGAACCGACCATCGCCCTGTTTTGAGTGATCTCAGAGATTCGGGCTCAATTGAGCAGGATGCAGATATGGTTATGTTTTTGTACAGGGATGATTATTATAATCAAGATACAGAAAAGAAAAATGTATCTGAGTGTATAATAGCAAAATTCAGAAACGGCAGTGTAGGAACGTTTGAGCTTGGATGGCGCGGAGAATATACAAAATTTACAAATCTTGAGCAAAATTATTAGGGGGAAAGCTATATATTGGATAAAATAATTTTGGATGTTGCAAATAACATAAAAAAATATAGAATGATTTCTCCCGGTGATAAAATTATTGTAGGCTTATCGGGCGGACCCGATTCGGTTTTTTTAGTTACTGTACTGCAAAAGCTAAAAGATATTTTGAAGTTTGATATCGGAGCAGCTCATGTTAACCACAAAATCAGAGGAAGCGAAGCTGATGCCGACGAGCTTTTTTCATTAAAACTATGTGAAGATTATGGTATTGCGTTTCATTGTGCAAAAATTGATGTACCTAAGCAGGCAAATATTTTGAAAACATCTGAAGAAAACGCAGGGAGAATTGCACGTTATAAATTTTTTAACGATATATGCAGCAAATTTGGATACAATAAAATTGCAGTTGCTCACAATATGAACGACAGCGTTGAAACTGTACTTATAAATCTTATAAGAGGTTGTTCGTTAAACGGACTTGGAGGAATCAGGCCAATAAACAACAATGTTATCCGCCCGATAATTAATATAAGCAAGGAACGAATATTAGAATATCTTAAGAACAATGCAATTGAATATAAAATTGACAAAACAAACAACGATAATGTATATACAAGAAACAAAATACGGAACGTTATTTTGGAATCAATGAAAGAGATAAATCCGTCTGTCATTGAAACAATATATTCAAACCTTGATAATTTACGTAATGACGACGACTATATTTCATCCGAATGTATAAAATCAAAATGTATAACTCAAAATGGAAAAGATGTTGTAATTGACCGTATAAAACTTAGCGAATTGCCGCCATCTTTGAAAAAAAGAGTTATAATCAGAGGTTTTGCTGCAATTTGCGGCAAAACCAATAATGTTGAAAAAAAGCATATTAACATATTACTCGGTGATTTGCAATCAGGAAATTACTATAACATGCCAAATGGTATTGTTGCAGAGGTTTCGTTTGACAAAATTATACTGTCGCCTTTGAAAAATACAGTACAAATCTCTCGCAATATTAATATTCCTGTTTTACCGCCTTGCGTTGTTGATTTTGATAATGACTTAAAAGTAAAGTTTGATTTTGTGTGCAATGCCGATTTTTCTATCAAAGACTGCTTGTATATTGATTATGATCAGCTTGAAACCGACAACATAATTTTACGAAAAAAATTGCCCGGAGATAAAATGATACCATATGGTATGAGCGGTGAAAAGAAACTCAAAAAATTATATACCGAGCTTAAAATACCGGTTTCAAAACGTGAATCAATACCTGTTTTATGTAGCGGAAGCACAATAGCAGCCGTTATCCCCTATCGAATTTCTGATAAGTATAAGGTTAACGATAATACCAAAGCAATATTGAGAATACAAATGATAAAGGAGAACTAATTACATGCCCAAACAAGATGTATGCGAAAAAATTTTGATATCGGAAGAAGAGATAAAAAAAAGGGTATCTCAGCTTGGTGAACAAATCTCGAAGGACTACGAAAACAAAGAAATTGTATTTATATCTATTTTAAACGGCTCATTTATGTTTACATCTGATTTGATGAAAAAAATAACCACAAGCTGTATTGTTGATTTTATGCAAGTTTCTACATATGGCAACAATACCTCAAGCAGCGGTGAGTTTGTTATAAAAAAAGAGTTATCCTTTGACATCTTGGGAAAACATGTTATAATACTTGAAGATATCATCGACAGCGGTTATACAATTTCGAAGCTTGTAGAATACCTAAAAACAATGAAGCCTGCATCACTAAAAATAGCTACATTTATTGATAAACCTAACAGACGTGAACATGATGTAAAGTCTGATTATGTTGGTTTTGAAATGAATAATGATTATTTTATTGTAGGATATGGTTTGGACTTTTCTCAAAGATATAGAAATTTACCGTACGTTGGTGTTTTAGAAGAACATATTTATTCATAATTTTGCAAGGAGGATTTGTGTTGAGTAAATTTTTTAAAAATTTTGGGTTCTGGATTATTCTAATTGTGGGAATATTTATAACCTATACAATGATGAACAGCTCAGTTTCGAGTGAAGAATTTAGTTTTTCTCAATTGGTTAGCGAGATAAATGGCGGAAATGTGTCTGAGCTGCAATATGATAGCAATATAGTCACTGTCAAGCTGAAAAATAAAAGCAAAAATGACAAAGAGTACAAAAGCTGCTACGTTCCTTCAATTAATATGTTGTACGACCATGCCGGAGATGCATTGAAAGAACAGGTCAATTCAGGAAAATTGGAAATAATAACTCCCGAGCCCGAAAGTTATCCATGGTGGCTTTCTATGCTACCGACTATAATTTTGCTTGTAATCATGGTTGTTTTTTGGATAATGATGTTCAGACAAACAGGCGGCGGTTCAGGAAGAGGGGCAATGAATTTTGGGAAAAGCAGAGCCAAAGTTCATGTATCCGACAAAGATTCTGTTACATTTGATGATGTAGCCGGTGCCGATGCTGAAAAAGCAGAGCTTGAAGAGGTTGTTGAGTTTTTGAAAAAACCCCAAAAATTTCAGGCTTTGGGTGCAAAAATACCCAAAGGCGTCCTTCTTGTCGGCCCTCCGGGAACCGGTAAAACCCTGCTGGCAAAAGCGGTGGCCGGCGAAGCAAAAGTTCCTTTTTATTCTATAAGCGGTTCTGACTTTGTGGAAATGTTTGTTGGCGTTGGTGCATCAAGAGTCCGCGATTTGTTTGAACAAGCAAAAAAAACTTCTCCCAGCATTGTGTTTATTGATGAGATAGATGCAGTCGGAAGACAACGAGGAGCCGGCTTGGGCGGCGGTCATGATGAACGAGAACAAACACTGAATCAACTGCTTGTTGAAATGGATGGATTTGGAGTTAATCAAGGTGTAATCGTTATTGCCGCAACAAACAGACCTGACATTTTAGATAGCGCACTTTTAAGACCGGGACGTTTTGATCGTCAGGTTGTTGTTGATGTTCCGGATATGGTTGGACGCGAAGCGATTCTTAAAGTTCATGCTAAAAACAAAAAGTTAGACCCAACTGTCGATTTGTCTGTTGTCGCAAAAACAACAGCCGGCTTCACCGGAGCAGATCTTGCAAATCTATTAAATGAAGCTGCTCTTCTTGCTGCAAGATACAATCTTAGAACAATCGGCATGGAAGAAATAGAAAATGCAATGATTAAAGTAGTTGTGGGAACAGAAAAAAAGACGCGTGTAATGTCTGAAAAAGAAAAACGTCTCACTGCATTTCATGAAGCCGGTCATGCAGTTGTTTCAAAACTTTTGCCTTCTCAGGATCCTGTTCATCAGATATCAATAATTCCAAGAGGCAGAGCAGGCGGATATACAATGAACCTCCCGCTTGAAGACAAAAGCTACACAACCAAAGGTGAAATCCTTGATAGTATAACCGTGCTTCTTGGAGGCCGTGCCGCTGAACAATTAGTTCTCGATGATATCAGCACCGGGGCTTCAAATGATATAGAGCGTGCCTCTTCTGCAGCCAGACAAATGGTTTCTAAATACGGAATGAGCGAAAAACTCGGTCCGGTATGCTATGGTAAAGAAAATGACGAAGTGTTTATAGGAAGAGATTTTGTACATTCTAAGACCATTAGTGAAAATATTTCTGCAAAAATCGACAGTGAGGTTTCGAATATAATTGAAAACCAATACAAAACCTGTCTTGATTTACTTGAAACAAATATGGATAAGCTGGAAGCAGTTGCAAATGCACTTATTGAACACGAAAAGCTTTCGGGAGAAGAATTTGAAACTGTTTTTTCAGGCGGTATCTTAGAGCCACTCCCTACTCTATCGTAAAAAATCAAGGGCTGTAGCAAAACGATTTTTTAAATCGGGTTGTCTGCAGCCCTTCTTTTGTTCATAAATATTAAATTTTAATAAAAAATATCTCTAAAATAGGGACAACAAATCAGATGTCGAGCCTCTTTTGTGGATAACTATTCGTTTTTGTTGTTTGAATTTGAAGTTCTCCTATGTCATTTTCACTCTGCCGAGCTATTTGAGATAGTTATAAATCATTATCATGGCATCGGCTCTTGTGAGCGGCAAATCGGGGTTAAAGCAGCCGTTGTAGCCGTTTATAACCTTCATTGCAGAAAGTATGCTTATATAGCCTGTATTTTTGGTCACGTCTTCAAACTGAGGGATGTATATTGACTCAAGCTCTGCTGCAGCCTCCAAGCCAATCGCCCTTATCATATATACACACGCACTCTCGCGCGTAACCTCCGAATCGGGACTTTCTTCACCGGGCTTTATGATACCTATGTTGTGAGCACGTCTATATGCATTTGTGTATGCATAGTCTTTGCCTATAATCACTCCGTCTCCCCCTGACACAACAGAAGTGAGAAGTGCGGCAAAATCCTTTTGGGTAATTATTTCGTCCGGGCAAAAGCTGTCTGTTTCAAAGCCTATGCCAAATCTTGAGAGTGTGTTTATAACCTCCTCGGCATAGTGACCCGAGATATCGTTATAGCTGCCTATTTTGGACAGGTCACCTCCATTCACAAGCTTGCCGGTATCGGCATAAACAACGCAGTCCTTGTCGGGCTCAGGCATATACAAAAGCTTTGCGGTATCGTTGTAATTTTCACCCTCTGACGAAATGCACGGATAGTAATATACCGAATAATCAACCTGTTCAAAAAGTCTGCTGCAGCTCTCCTCTGAGGTTATGAGCGCTTCGGGATACATAAATTCCACCTTGCTGCTATGATTGAGGCTATAGCTTATGAGACGGCCGTCTGCCGGATTTATGCTGATTCTGATTGTGTTATCATAATACGGAATATCATTTATATATCTTACAAATTTAAAGAAATTATCCGACTGCTCAAAAAACCTGTATTCACCCTTGTCATCCGTCGTGAAACGCTGCGGTGCAAAGTATTCGGCTATTTTTTTTGCACTCTCCGGGCTGACCTCACCCTCTGAATCGTCTGCGCTCTGATACACGGATAATATCTCACCGGTTACCGCATTTACGCTTATATGTGCATATTCGGCTTTGTTGTTATATTCAATATTATACACATATTCCTCATCAAGACCGCATGTAAGATACTTTGACTTGGGCATGGAGCCTTTTGGAAGCTTTATGTATTTATTGGATTTGATTATTTCTTCAATTTTATCAAAGCTCATAATTTCATCCAATTTTTCAAGCTCATTTAGCTCTGCCTGAGAAAAAGACCCTCCGGCGGAAGAATCCATTGCGGCTTCATTTTTTAAGTCTGAGTTTGCAAAGCGGTATTGACCGGCTGATTGAGGTGACACCGAATCACCCGACAAGGCATCTATATATACTCCGTTTTGTTTGGGAATATA
This sequence comes from Clostridia bacterium, assembly GCA_016293435.1. Lineage (GTDB taxonomy): Bacteria > Bacillota > Clostridia > UMGS1810 > UMGS1810 > RGIG1828. Next base: position 4,762 of record JAEDEG010000089.1, on the reverse strand, counting down.
GGCAAGATATGCCGATGGAGCATCACCCTCGTATGAGGTTTTGTAAACAAGCTCCATACCGATTTTTGAACAGTAATTCTCTTTTGCTTCTTCGGCAGTGATAATGTTTTTGCTGTCTTCAAAGCTGAGGCTCTGGCTGTAGTTAAGATTAAAGCTTAATATTCTTTGGCAGTCGGAGCTGATTGTAACATAGCCCGTATCACCATAAACCGGAATATCATTTTCGGTTCTCTGAATCCGATAGCTGTAGCCCTCATCAGAAAGACTCTCATACACATTGCTTTTGGTGAGCTGCACATCTCCCTTGAGCGCGGGATTAAGCTTATTTACAAGCTCTGCCGCAAAAGTCAGAGCCTTATCGGTGGAAAGCTTATTGATAGTGAGCTTATCTTCCCGGGACTTTTCCATTGATGTATCATAGCTGTGATATGAGGTTATAATACCGTCTTTTGAAGAGGTTACATTCATGCTTTTATATCCGTCTTCACCGTCGGAATACCAACTAAAATAATACTGAGCAATGCCGGAAATCTCCTGAACAGATGATTCGAATTCGGGATAATCGGCGGTATCGGGAAGGCGCGGCTTTATAAGTGCAAGCACATCTCCGGTATCCTGCGAAGCCTTTGCAAAGACAGGATGTGCAGCTGCCGACATCAGCAAAGATGCCATCACTAATATTGACAATAATCTCTTGAGTTTTTTCATTATGATTCCTCCCTTGGTAATACTTTCTATATATAATACTCTCGGGAAAAGCAAAAGGTTGCAATTTTTTATTTTATAAACATTGGCAAGACACATGTGTTTTGATTATTTCACTCTGTCAAACCAGCTTCTTACATAAAACGACACAACACCCGCAAGCTCTTTGATGCTCCAGCCTGAGGTATTTACGGTCAGATTATAGGCACGGCTGTCGCCCCACTTGGTGTCGGAAAACAGCTCTCTGGATTTAGCCCTTTCCTTATCAATACGTTTGATATTCTTTTCGATATCGATCTCATCCGCTTTTTCGTGCTTTTGAGCAAAATTGCGGCATCTTGCAATGCGTGACTCCATATCGGCACACACAAAAATATTAAATGGATTTTCGTCATTTAAAATAACATCGGCGTTACGGCCAACTATAACGCAGTCTCTGCCGGATTTGGCAACAGACCTTAGTATCTTGGTCTGCTCTGCGAGCAAATCGGTTTGAAAATTCATCACAGAATCCAAACCGACAAAGCTGTTGTGAAATGTCAGAGTAAAGGAAGAAAGCATATTACGATCCAAAACAGCTTCAACATAGTCTTCGGTTAGTCCGTGTCTGCTTGCAATCTGAGTGATAATTTCGCGGTCGTAATAGTCGAAGCCGAGAGCATCTGCAAGTCTCTTGCCGAGCTCTCTGCCGCCGCTTCCAAATTCTCTGCTTACTGTAACAATTTTCATATGATATTCCTCCCAATTTTTGAGCCTGAGATTCTATTTATTTCTTCCATGTATAATGCGAAAACAAAACAAGTATCGGAAAAATTTCGAGTCTGCCAATTAGCATATCAGCTATCAAAACAAGCTTTGACGGTATTGAATACACATTAAAATTACTCATCGGGCCAACCTTGGAAAGACCGGGACCGATATTATTAACAGTTGCGGCAACTGCGGAAAAGTTAGTTGTAAAATCCAGGTTGTCAAGGCTGATTAATAGAACAGACAAGCTAAACACAGCCAGATATGCCGCCATAAATACGTTTATTCCTCTGACTGTTTCGTGTTCCACAATTCTGCCGCTCATTCTGATTTTGACTGCACTGCGGGGATGTGCTAAAATGCGTATCTCCTTTACAATACTCTTAAATAGTATAATAATTCTGGAGATTTTTATGCCGCCGCCCGTGCTTCCGGCACATGCACCGAAAAACATCAGCATAAGAAGCAACGTTTTGGACAGCTCGGGCCACTTGTCAAAATCGGTTGTGGCATAGCCGGTTGTTGTGATTATTGATGCCACCTGAAAAGCACTGTGCCTCACGGTATCGGAAAGGCTTGCATAAATATGGCGGCAGTTAACGGAAATCACAATGATTGCCAAGGCAATTATCGCAAGATAGCACCTTACCTCCTCAGACTTAAAGGCAGCGCGTATCTTACGTAATATAATCATATGATAAACCGAAAAGTTGATTCCAAAAATTATCATAAATACCGTTATAACAATCTGGCAATATGACGAATAGTCATTCATACCCGAATTTCTTGCCGAAAATCCACCGGTACCGGCCGTACCAAACGTGATTGTCAAAGCATCAAAAAACTCCATACCGCCAAAAAGCAGCAGTACAAGCTGCATAAGCGTGAGAGCTATGTATATGGAATAAAGTATTTTGGCTGTTGACTTAACCTTGGGAACAAGCTTGCTCACAATGGGGCCGGGGCTCTCTGCCTTTATGAGAAAAAAGTTGCCGGCACCGGTCATGGGCACAAGTGCCACAAGAAATACCAGCACGCCCATGCCGCCTATCCAATGAGAAAAGCTGCGCCAAAAAATAATGCTGCGAGGCAGGCTGTCCAAATCGGAAATAACAGATGCACCGGTAGTTGTAAAGCCCGACACTGTTTCAAAAAGTGCATCTGTAAATGTGGGCACCGATTTGGTAAATACAAACGGAAGTGCACCGAATATACTCATCAAAATCCAACCGAGAGCAACTGCCATAAAGCCGTCTTTTGAATACATTGCCTTATTTTCCGGTACTCTGATGCTTAGCAGAAATCCCGCTGCACTACACAACGCAATACACCAAAGCCACGAACCGACAACGCCGTACTCTCTGTAGCAAAGTGCACACAAAAGAGGCAAAAGCATACACATAGCCTCCATCTTCATAACCCAGCCAAGTATGTATCTGATAGTTCTGTAATTCATTGCAATTTGTCTCCTACCTTAAAATGTCGCTTATATCATCAAAGCCGGATTTTTGGGTAACAACAATAACAGAATCTCCGGTACGGATAATATCGTTACCTCTTGGAATAATAAATTTTCCGCCTCTGTTGATGCATGCAATTAAAAGATTGCTCTTGAGGTTTAGCTCTCCGATGGGAACATCTGCAATGGGTGAATTTTTGGGAACAATAAACTCCAGTGCTTCCGCTTTGCCGTCTAAAATAAAGTGCATGGTCTCAATGCTGCTGCCAAAGGAATTTTTTTTGGCACGGACAAATCGGATAATATTTTCGGCAGTAATATTTTTGGGATATATAACACTTCCGAGATCAAGTGTATTTATTACATTATCATAGGCAATGCGGTTGATTTTGGTAACAATCTTTGCATTACTCTTGCTTTTGGCATAGAGAGAAAGCATTATATTTTCTTCGTCTATGTTGGTAAGAGAAATAAATGCTTCTGCAGTGCCGAGCCCTTCTTCCATAAGAAGCCTGTTGTCGGTGCCGTCACCGTTTATGATGGTAGCCTTTGGAAATTTATTGCACAGCTCGTCACAGCGCTCGGAATTCTGCTCTATAATTTTGACACTGATTCCGGATTCTGTAAGACGTCCGGCAAGGTAGTATGCAGTATCTCCGCCGCCCACAATTATAGCGTTTTTGACGCCGTATGTCTTGAAGCCTATCTTTTTGAAAAAAGCATCTTCTCCGTTGATGGGAGCGACAATGCTTACAAGGTCGCCGCTTTGCATTACAAAATTACCGCCGGGGATATAGGTTTCGCATCCCCTTTCAACACCGCACACAAGCACGTCACATTTGAGCACGCCAACAATATCCTGCACCTTATAGTTGTGCAACACAGAGTTTTCGGGAATTTTAAATTTCAATATTTCGATTCGACCCTTGGCAAAGGTATCTATCTGTATTGCAGACGGAAAACGCAAAATACGCGCAATCACTCGTGCGGCGGCTCTTTCGGGGTTTATTATCATGGCAAGGCCAAGCTCTTCTTTAAAAAGGTCGAGAGTGCGCACATATTCGGGCTTTCGGACTCTGGCTATTGTGCGGCAGTTGCCCAACTTTTTGGCAAGCAGACAGGTGAGCATGTTGAGCTCATCCGACCCGGTTACAGCAATCAGGATATCTGCATCCTTTATGCCCGCTTCCTTTATATCGTCAATATTTATGGAGCTGCCCACAACTCCGTTTATATCATACTGATTTATCAAATCATGAACAACACTGCTTCTCACATCAACAACTGTGATATTGTGGTCACGCTCATCATTGAGGCGCTCGGCCAGCTTTTGGCCAACCTTACCGCACCCGGCAATAATTATGTTCATTGAATAACCTCCGTAAAACAAAAATGTGTCTCATATAGATTACCATATTTATTCAAAAATTACAATATCATTTTAAAATAAATAATACTAAATATATTAATTTGTTTCACGCACAAGCATTGCAAGCATAACAAAAAAATGACAAGCCGTGTAAAACAAAAATACACCCACCATAGATGACGCAAAATAAGCACAGGAGGCCATAAGCGGAGCCAGAAAATCTGACTTGCATTTTTTATGTTTGCATCTTTTGGCTGCCGAACAGATTGCAAGAAGAATTGCCGAAACATACAAAACCGCAGAGGGGATACCCGTGCTTACCGCCCGCTCCAGTATTTCACAATGAGCGCGATCAATTTTGACATCTCTTTTAGTATATTCCTTTTTCAGATTGTCGGGTCCGAAGCCCCACAGGGGTTTTTCGGCAATCATAGAGACTGTATTTTGCCACAATATCCATCTGCCGCTGCCGGCCATGG
>JAEDEG010000004.1 GCA_016293435.1 Clostridia bacterium | reverse complement strand
AGCTCATCTTTTTCAAAAATTTCGGACGGGGCCTTAAAAAAGCGATAGTTCATTTTTTGATGAGCAGTGTTCATAACATAATCATTCCTTTCATAGAGGTGATTTTTTTTCATAAAAGTATCCTTGAAATAATTATAACAAAACAGCAAAAAAATTTTATGTAAAAAAAACAAAAAAACAGAAACCGCTTCAAGCCTTATATTTCAAGACCTGCAGTCGGTTTCTGAGTGTAAAAAACAAATTAAATCCGTTTTAAATGCATTGAGCCCATCGTGAGCGCACGGAATTTATCTGTTGCAGCTTTGTCTGATATCAGGTATTTCGGTGTCAAGCTCATAGTTAAGGTGACAAACATATTCCATGCTTGGCTCCCAACCAAGACGAGAATCATATTCCACCAATGGAATTGCGCTTTTGGCATTGCCAAATCATAATTTACTCTGTCGCTCAGCTGCGGTAACCGCGTTTTTCATAAGGGTAGCAATTGTCATGGGGCCCACTCCTCCGGGCACGGGAGTGATGTATGAAGCCTTTTTGCAGGCAGAATCAAAGTCTACATCGCCGCAAAGCTTGCCGTTTTCGTCTCTGTTCATACCAACGTCAATGACAACGGCGCCGTCTTTGATATATTCTTCGTTAACCATTTTGGCTCTGCCCACAGCCACAACCAGAATATCGGCAGTGCGTGCAACCTCTTTGAGGTTGGCTGTTTTGGAGTGACAAATGGTAACGGTAGCATTTTTGTGAAGCAAAAGCATTGCCTGAGGCTTGCCCACTATATTGCTTCTGCCTATAACAACGCAGCTCTTGCCGCATGGGTCGATGTGTGCATCGTCCAAAAGCTCCATAACGCCAGCAGGTGTGCAAGGCAGAAAATCAAAATTGCCTATCATGATTTTGCCCACATTGGTGGGGTGAAACGCGTCAACGTCCTTTTCGGGGCGAATAGCATTGATTATGGTTTCTTCGTTTATATGCTTGGGCAAAGGAAGCTGAACAAGTATACCGTGGATATCGGCTTTGGCATTGAGGGCTTCAACAAGGCCGAGAAGCTCATTTTCGGTTGTAGATGCCGGGAGAGCATATTCCTCTGAATATATACCGCAGTATTCACAAGCCTTTTTCTTATTGTTCACATACACTCTGGAGGCAGGGTCATCGCCTACTATAACCACGGCAAGGCCGGGATTAATGCCTTTTTCCTTTAGCTTTGCCACTTTTTCTTTCAGATTGTCCTTTACCTTTTGGGACACTTTTTTTCCGTCTAAAATCTGATAGCTCATGTTTATCGTCCTTTCTGTTTTTTGCTTTGTTTGTATTATGAGTGTTTGTTTTTTCTTTTGTCAATAGCCTTGGTCTGACCAGACATTCGGGACCAAAGCCAATCAGGTCTTCGCGTTTTGCCTTTTTAAGAGCCCTTATCACAAGGTCGTGATTTGCCGGGTCGCTATATTGAAGAAGTGCTCTTTGCATAAGCTTTTCTTCGCCGCGGGGCACATATACCTTTTTCATATCAAGAGGATTAATTCCGGTATAATACATGCAGGTAGACACCGTAAAGGGAGTTGGATAAAAATCCTGAACCTGCTTTGGATTGATGCGGTGCTTCTTGGTGTATACCGCAAGGGCTACGGCATCCTCGAGAGTGCTCCCCGGGTGACTGCTCATAAGATACGGTACGGCATATTGCTCCTTGCCTGCCCTTTTGCTCGCGGCGGCAAATTTGTCACAAAATTTGTCATACACCTTTGCCGAGGGCTTGCCCATAAGAGACAGCACTCTGTCACTTATATGCTCGGGGGCAACTCTGAGCTGACCGCTCACATGGTGAGTGCACAGCTCGTTTAAAAAAGTTTCGCTCTTGTCGGCAAGAAGATAGTCATATCTGATGCCCGAGCGGATAAAAACCTTTTTTATGCCGGGAATTGCTCTGACTGCTCTGAGCATTTTGAGATATTTGGAATGATCAACCTTCATATTTTTGCACACCGAGGGATAAAGGCATCGGCGGTTTGTGCAGGTTCCCTTGGTGAGCTGTTTGTCGCACGAAGCATGGGTAAAGTTGGCAGTGGGGCCGCCTATATCGTGAATATAGCCCTTAAAGCCGGGGTGCTTTGTCATTCTTTCGGCTTCTCTGACTACCGACTCCACACTGCGTGAACGCACTGACCTGCCCTGGTGAAAGGTGAGTGCACAAAAATTACATTCACCAAAGCAGCCGCGGTTGTGCGCTATGGAAAACCGAACCTCCTCTATGGCAGGAATGCCGCCGTAGGGCTTATAGATTGGATGATAGTCCATTGCATAGCCGAGCTCATACACCTCGTCGAGCTCTTTCTCCTCCAAAGGCTTCATGGGAGGATTTGCCACAAGATATCGGTCACCGTGCTTTTGTACAAGAGTCTTTGCGGTGATGCAATCCTGATTTTCAAACTGTATTTTGGTGGCAAGGGCATATTTGTATTTATCGTCTCTAACCTCCTCAAAGGTGGGGAGCTCAATATATTCGCGCAAAAAATCAATGCTTTTGCGTATATAGCAGCAGCCGTCTATATCGGTTTGGGAGGCAGGTATTCCGATTGCAAGAGCATCGGCAAGCTCACATATAATCCTTTCGCCCATGCCGTAGGTAAGGCAGTCTGCTCTGGAATCAAAAAGCAGAGAACGGCGCACCTTGTTGTCCCAATAGTCATAGTGGGCAAATCGGCGCAGACTTGCCTCTATGCCGCCAATTATTATTTGACATCCGGGAAATGCCTCTCTTATGCGGTTGCAATATACAATGGTGGCACGATCGGGACGGCAGCCGCTTTTGCCGCCGGGAGAATACATATCCTCACTGCGGCGTTTTTTGTTTACGGTATAGTGATTGACCATAGAGTCAATATTGCCCGCCGACACCAAAAAGGCAAGCCTCGGCTCACCGAGCCGCTTAAAATCCTCCGTATTTGACCAATCGGGCTGGGGAATTATGCCAACCGTGTAGCCTTTGCTTTGGAGCACGCGGGAAATAATGGCATGTCCAAAAGCAGGGTGGTCTACATATGCATCGCCGCACACATATACAAAATCGAGCCGGTCTATCCCCTGCTCCTCCATATCCCTTTTGGATATGGGTAAAAATTTGTTGTCTGACATATAAATCACATAGTCTTTCTTGTTTTATTTCATTAGCATCTCGTTGTACTGCTCGCGGGTTATGAGCACCTGACGGGGCTTGTTGCCGTCAAGACCGCTTATGATGCCCCTTGCTTCCATCTGGTCGATTATACTGCCGGCACGGTTGTAGCCTATGCGAAATCTGCGCTGCAAAAGTGAGGTAGATATCTGACCCGAGGTAATTGCCATATCTATGCAATCGGCAAGGAGCTCGTCGCAGTCGCCGGGGTTTTCGCCGTCGGGCTGATAATCACCCTCGTCCTTTTCTATCTTTTCTATAACATCGGGGTCATAAACCGCCTGGGCATTGCCGGTTATCGACTCTACAACCGCCTTTACATCATCATCCGACACAAAGGCACACTGCATACGCGACGGCGAGGTTTCGCCCACGGGCATGTAGAGCATATCGCCCTTACCGATAAGCTTTTCGGCACCGCCAATGTCGAGAACCGTTTGAGAGTCACGCACCGAGGCAACCATAAACGAAATACGGCTGGGCACGTTTGCCTTGATGTTGCCGGTGATAAACTTAACAACAGGTCGCTGGGTTGCAATTACAAGATGCATACCGGCAGCACGGGCAAGCTGAGCAATACGGCAGACATAGTTTTCTACATCGGCAGGTGCTACCATCATAAGGTCAGCAAATTCGTCTATAATTATAACTATGGATGCCATTTTGTTTTCGGGAGTTTTGTTTCTTTCCATGAGGTCGTTGTAGCCCTTGATGTTGCGGACATTGTTTCTTTCAAAAATGCTGTAGCGTTCGGTCATCTCCTGCACAGCCCACGAGAGTGCACCGGTCGCCTTTTTTGCATCCTTCACAACGGGAATAAGAAGATGCGGAATACCGTTGTAAACACCGAGCTCAACCTGCTTGGGGTCTATCATAACAAGCTTTACCTCGTTGGGGTTTGCTTTGTACAAAAGACTTATAACAAGAGTGTTTATGCATACCGACTTACCTGCACCGGTTGCACCGGCAATAAGAAGATGGGGCATTTTGGCAATATCCATGATTATGGGCTTTCCGCTCACATCCTTGCCCAGAGCAACCGCAAGCTTTGATTTGTGATTTTTGAACTCGTCGGAATCGAGCACCTCACGCAGTGTGACGGTGCTGGGATTTTTGTTTTCTATTTCGATACCAATGGTGGACTTGCCGGGTACCGGGGCTACCATAACGCCCTTGTCTGCCTTGAATTTTAGCCCTATATCCTTGGAGAGGTTGGTTATCTGATTAACTCTCACGCCCTCTGCCGGTTCAATCTCATAGCGGGTAATGGTGGGACCTTGGCTTATTTCCACAACCTTGGCATCAACCTTGAAGCTGTGGAGTGTGTCAATGAGCTGCTTGGCATTGCTGCGCAGCTCCTCTTGAACATTGCCCAAGGCGGGATTTGGCTGTGGGCGGGTAAGCAGGTCATATGACGGATATGTATATTCTATAATGCGGCTTTTTACACTCTCTGAGCCCTCTATTTCTTCTTTTATCTCTCTGTCGATGCTTTCCTTTTCGTCATCAGAGAGCTTTTTGGCTTCTTTTTCCTCCTCGGAGGGTTCTTCGTCCTCAGGACCCGAGGTTACATCGTCATAGACCTTTATCTCAGGGTCGGCATAGGCTTCGGGCGCTGCATCTTCGCCCTCATCCAAGAGATTAAACACAATTTCTTTGTCGGCCTCGGCATCTGTGTCAAGACTGGTCGCAATTGCCACACCATGTGCAGTCTCGGGCTTCTTTTTGGCTGTTTTGGGCTCGGACCTTGCTTGGGATAAAAGAGCGGCAAAATAGTTTTTGACAGAGGCAAAAAGCTCAAAAACAGAAACGTGAAATATCAAAATTATCAGCACTGCAAGAGCGCAAAAAAGTATAATATATGAGCCTGCCTTGCCAAATATGCTTAAGGCCGCAACAAAAATACCGCCCAAGAAGCCGCCGCCGATTTTGCCCTTTGCACACTCACTGTACCACGCATCGGAGGGTGTGTCCGGCTGAAAAATAAGCTGAAAAATTGCCGCAAGCACCAAAAGTGCCGCATAGGACATCACATATATTTTTGCATTTGAGGTCTCGTCTTTTCTTTTGATGAGAGAAAATACCAAAAGGGCAACGGTCACAAACGGAAAAATGTATGCACACACACCTGCCATACCGGTCAAAAAGCTCTTTATAAAGCTGCCCACAACACCGCCTGAGTTGGAATATATACATATCACAAAATAAAGGCTCAGAGCAATTGCACAAATGGCAAAAATCTCAAAGCTCATGCTTTTGCTTTGCGCGGAGGCTTTTTTGCGCGGATGAGGTGATTTTTTGTTATTGGAAGCGCCCTTGGTGTTTTTGGCATTATTCTTTGTATTTTTAGAATTTTTTTCGCTTGCCATAAGCTTTACCTTTCTTTATTTTTCTATCTTTTTTATTTTCATTTTGGATATAAATTCATCATTGGTGCGAGTGCGGACAATGCTTGAAATAACATTTTCGGCAACCTCGGCTCCCTGCGACGAGCTAAGGGATCGGCGTATGTTCCATGCTGCATCTCTCTCCTTGGGAGTGAGAATGAGCTCGTCCTTTCTGGTGCCCGATTTGTATATATCAATAGCCGGGAAAATGCGTCTTTCCGAAAGCTTGCGGTCGAGGTGAACTTCCATGTTGCCCGTGCCCTTAAATTCTTCGTAAATAACATCATCCATGCGGCTGCCGGTTTCTATGAGGGCAGTGGCAAGAATTGTGAGACTGCCGCCGTTTTCTATGTTTCGTGCCGCACCAAAGAATTTTTTGGGCTTGTGAAGTGCTCCGGGGTCAATACCGCCAGAAAGAATCTTGCCGCTGGAGGGAATAGTAAGGTTGTATGCCCTTGCAAGACGAGTGATACTGTCAAGAAGTATGACAACGTCTTTGCCGTGCTCCACAAGACGCTGCGCCCTTTCCAAAACCATCTCGGCAACCTTGATGTGGTGCTCGGGAAGCTCGTCAAAGGTGGAATATATGACCTCGCCGTCAATAGAGCGTTTCATATCGGTAACCTCCTCGGGGCGTTCGTCAATGAGAAGCACTATCAGGTTAACCTCGGGATTGTTGGCACTGATGCTGTTGGCAATACTCTTTAAAAGTGTGGTTTTGCCGGCCTTTGGCGGAGCAACAAGCATACCCCTTTGCCCCTTGCCCACGGGAGCCAAAAGATCTATAAGGCGCACCGAACAGTCGCAGCCTTCGCACTCTAACCTGATGCGGCTGTCGGGATAGACCGGGGTGAGCTGGTCAAAGTTTTTGCGGTGCAAGGCCTTATCCACTGTGTCGCCGTTGACTGTTTTTACATATATAAGTGCATCAAAGCGGTCATTTTCGCCGCCCTTTCGGGTCACACCGTAGAGATAATCGCCGGTCTTTAGGTTAAAACGGCGAATTTGCACGGGAGATACATACACGTCATCGGGAGTGGTAAGATAATTGTCCCCTCTCAAAAAGCCGTAGCCCTCGGGCAAAACCTCTAATATTCCGCTTGCCTCACCGGTAGGATTGCGGCCGGCTTCGGGCTCGGGAGCAGCCTCGGTGCTCTTTGACACTTGATCTTGTGCCGTGCCTTCTTCTGCCGATGCGGATTCGTCTGCTTCTTCGGGCAATTTGTCGATTTTTTCGGGTGCATCGGATTTTTGAGTCTGCTTTGTTGCCTTGGTTCGGCGCTGTGATTTGGGCTTGTTTTCGGCCTTTGGTGCGTCTGCAGCCTTATCCTCCGATTGCGGATCGGATTTTTTGGAGGCATTGGCAGTGCCGCTGTTTATCCTTGTGAGCACAATTTCCAAAAGCTCTGCTTTTTTGTATTTTGATACGGATTTTATCCCAAGCTCCGACGCAAGCTCACGAAGGACTGCAAGAGGAGTTTTTTCGTTGGGAACATTTGGTTGATTCATAAATTACCTGCCTTTCGGAATATAACGTTGAATGACGCGGCTTTGCCGCTTATTGAAAAAATACGAATTTTAAAAATATTGTGACAGCCGAGGTCTGCCCGAAATTTGCCGCTTTTGACCTTGCGGTGCTGACCGGCTCGACTAAAATATGTTCGGATAATAATCAAATTAACCCAGTATATACATAATAATTATAACATATTTTGGAGCTTAAATGTATATGAATTATGCACATATATGTGCATCTATTTTTGTGCAATAAAGACAACATATTACATATGGTAATTTTTAGTGAAATGATATATAATATAGTTATGTATATCGAAAGGATATTATATAAGATGAAACAAAAATTTGCTTCTGCATACAAAAAGATTCGAGATATAATTGATGAGTTTTTGGACGGAGATTTTTTTGGGATGACAGCAGAGATGAGCTTTTATTTTCTGTCGAGCTTTTTGCCCATGATTATATTTGTGTTTACCGTTGCATCGTCTATCAGTCAAAACTATACCGACGCAATGCTCAAAGTGCTTGGCGCTCTGCCCGAAAAGGCGGCAAAGCTCCTTGTCAAAATGCTGGTCAGCCGCACACGCTCCACAACGGTTATTTTGATCACCGGCGCCTTTTCGCTTTTTAGCTTATCGGGATTTATATTAACTATCGAAAAGGCAATTCACCGTTTTTATAAGCTCAAAAACACAAGAGGCTTTATCAAATCGCAGGTTCTTGCTCTTATTTTTGCGTTTTTTATATATATTGCAATAATAGCAAGCTTCAGCCTTATAATATTTGGTAAAATCATTGCCGACACTCTGCTGAAATTTGCAGCAATACCAAATCTTATTTCTGTATGGAATAACCTCAGATATGTGGTAATGATGATATTCATTGTGTTTGTTATATCGGCAATCTTCAAGGCTCTGCCGGTTATAAAGGTGCGCATACGCGATATGCTGCCCGGTGCAATTGTCACAACAACGGTGTGGTTTGCGGCATCAATGCTTTTTGCACTGTATGTAAACAATTTTCCGCAGTATGAAATTATATACGGCTCGCTTGCCGGCTTTGCGTGCATTATAATGTGGATATATATAACGTGCATGTCGATGACGGCAGGCGCAAAAATCAACGCGATGATATACAAAAGGCGGCTTGCAAAGCAAAGAGCAGGCGAAGAAAGCGAGTCGTTTACAGTTACAGACTAAATTTGAATACAGATAATTTTTAAAAAAATTTAAATTTTTTGAATAATCGGCTCCCACAGTGACATAATACAACTGTGGGAGTTAACTTTTTGATTTGGAAATTAAATCCCGCATCAGATGTTTGAACGGCAAGCATACTGCTATCCTTGAAAAATACCGTACTCCGGTTTTTTTCGGGGAGCCGGAGTATTTGTTAATCACTTGGAGGGATATTATGGGAAAGAAGGCTGTTCCCAAAAGGGATGAGGACTACAGGAAATTTAAGCTTTCAAATGCCGGATCGCCCACAGATTGTACGGGACTGATAACTGTGCCGCCGGAAAATGAAGACGAGCTCGAAAATTATAATAAGGTATATGAATTTATGCCTGATGCAGAAGCTTTTGAGACGAATGATTCTCATGCCTAAAGTAAAGCGTTAAAATATGATAGAAAGTGATTTAAAGAGTTTTACGCATTTTGGTTTGCCAAAACAAACAGTTTTTTAGTTGTACAGGCTGCATAATCAACAATGACAAAATTCAAAAATAATTTATAAATACTCCAAACATCGCAAAAGGGGTATATTCTGTGCACAAGCTTCAGAATATACCCCTGTTTTTTGTATTAAAATTTGATTTTTCAAAGCGGTGCGGACTTTGAGCGTTTTTTGCTTATTTTTTGTAATAATAAAGCCTTCCCAAGGGCTTGACACCCGACTCTTTATCAAACACAAACGCCTTGATATATTCACAATCATCGGGAATATTTGTACTGTATTCCATGCTGAGAGTATCGGCGGGAATTGCATTGGTGCAAATATCGGCTCCCACAAGCTTATTGTCCTTGTAATAGCCCATCATAAGTGTAACGGGAGCGGTATAGTCCTCGGTTATGGCCGCAGCTGTCGCCTCATTGCCGCAAAGGTTAATCGAAACATCCACATCGCCCGTTATGGGAGAATATACAACGGTTTTAAGATTGGAGTAAGAAATGGTTGCCCCCTTCGGACCGTTGCTGTATTGGAACTTGTAAAGGATATTGTCTACAGCCGCAGACAGACCGGGATAGCTTTTGGCAAGCTTGCCGTCGATGTATAAAGCACCGCTGTGCTCTATAAGATTAAGAAGAAGCATAACATTATATTTCTGTCCGGTTTTGTATTCCTCTCCGTTTATCATTTTGCCCTCTTTGAAAATACGCTGATCAGCCATGTACCAACCGGTTGTCGAGCCCTTGCACTCTATCTCAAAATGACCTATGGAGGATGAAAATTCAACATCAATTGATACGGCAACAATTTTGTTCTTCATTGCATATGCATTGCTGTTTGCGCGGTAGTCAAGCCATATCTGACCGCCGCCGGGAGATATGACGGTAAGACCGCTGCCGTTTTCATAATCTCTTGTACCGTTACCGTTGATATTCAGTGTCCAGCCGGTGTGCGGCTCTGCAGCCTTGAAATTTGCCAAGGTATTTTGATACAAAAGAATTTCGCTGTTCTTTATATATTCAAATCTTGAATATGCGCTCTCGGTGCTGCCGTCGGCTTTTGCAACATCAATTCTCACAGTGTGGCTGCCGTTGTCATAGTCGGAAAAGTCAACATCGGGAATGAAGCTTATCCTCTCAGTGGGAATATCGATATCTTTAACATATTCATCGTCAATATAGAGCTTAATTTTCTGAGCATTGTCGGGAATTTGAATCCGAGCATTGAAGATGTTGGTATCACTGACTCGGGCATCTGCCACAGCCGCAGGATATTCAATTTGTCCATCGGGCAAGGTCCATTCTGCTATCTTGCCGGTTGTAACGGGTGTTTGTACATAAAAATCGTTTTCGGGAATGAGCTTAACGCTTATCTGAACATCACCGCTTGCCGCAGGCATATACACAGCAAGCTTGGTTATGCCGCTGTTGGCGCTCTGCCCCTCAACCGTTGGAGAGGTCGGAAGCGGCACCGCATCCATAACCTTTAGCTCATGGGTGCCGCCCTCGCAGTATACCTCCACCCTGAGAGATGCAGAGGGAGATTTAATTCGCGCTGTGTTGTTGTCTATAATCTCGATTGTCTGATCGGTATGCATAAACCAATACAGCTCGGAGGTAGCTTTGAGCTTTATTTCGTCTTGAACCTGCAGAGTGTTTCTGTTGTCACCAAAATAATAGCCTCTTGTATATGCATCAACGTCTCTTTCGTATGCATCGGACAAATCGTATGCCGCCATTGCCGCTCTCGGTGCTGTTTCATACAGGGTGAGAGGAGCATTGGCTTTGAGCTTTTGACCATAGTAGAGCATTTTGCCGTTTTCATCCATATTCTGTGCAGGGTTAATCAAAACGCAGTTTTCGCCCTCGGGGTTTTTGCGGTATATTTTGTATCCGTCGGTCCCAAAATATGAGGGCAGGCTGTAGCTGTCACCGCCAAGGTCGAGTACCCACATTATCCCGTCCGATTCAAACACAAACTGACCGAGGTCGAGCATGTCGTGAGTCAAGCCGTTTCTGCCGCCGTGAAATCCGGCAAACACGGGATTGGCGGTATTGAAGCTATTTCGAAATGTGCCGGCTTCGGCATTTGGATAGTAGGCATCGAGAGGCATATGCTCATAGCCCGATTCAAAGCCTATGCCCTTATCCAAATAATAAGTTGCGCTTACTCCCCAGTTTGTTCCCTTGATTTGATTTATATAATACCAGAGCCTTGCGGTGTCGGTTTTGCCATAGCGGTAACCAAACCACAGGGGCAGATATGTGGCACTAAAGCCCCTGGCACAATCGCTGAAATTGAGCCTGGCCTTGGTGGTTTGCATATATGCAAAAAAATGACCCGCATCGGTAAAGCCCTTGGCATATTCAAAGCCATAGTCGGTGTTGCAGCATTTGAACATTGCTTCTATTGCCATACACAGATTGCCAAGCATATATTCCGAATATCCCACACCTTCAAAATATCCGCCGTTGGGATAGTAGAGAGATATGGCAATTTCGAGCGATTTGATAAGATTTTCGGCAATATAGGAAACATCATCTCTGAGGTCTTCTTCGTCGGCAACTGCCAAAATCAGAGCCATCATGCCGCCGCCTATTACACCCATAAAATTGTCGCGGATGGTAATCCAGTGAACACCGCCTCCGCCGCTGTAGGCGCGAATGGTATCGGCAAAGGGAAGTCTTTTTATTGCCGCTTTGAACAAGTCTCTTTGCTCCTGCGTCATATAGTTATAAAAGCTGTCGTAGCCTATAGCCATACCCATTGCCCAGTGACCTGTGGTGAGGTTGGCTACCTCAAAGCCGAGAGTCTCCCACTGAGCAAGAATATTCATATATTCAACACCCTTTTGAGCGTAGGTCTCTTCGCCTGTGAGAAGATATGCGGTAGCCAAGTTGTGAATAACAGACTGAAAGTTGGTTGCCTGCGACTGCTTATTGTCGTCGGTACAATCTGCCGTAAACCGTCCGTCGTAGGTATTTATCGAGCTTATTGCACCCTCTATGGCTCTTTGTTTGGCAAGCTGCCACTCATCTCTTGTCTGAGCCTTAATATATGCCAGCTCCTCGGCATTGTAGAGAATACGCGGATGCTCACCCGCAGAAATGTTGGCATCAAAATCTGCCAAAAATTCCATGCCGGTGGGGTTGTCAAACATCATATAGCGGTATATGAGATCAGAGGTTTCAAAAAGGCTTATAAAATGGTCGGAATTAACATATTTAAACTCGGTGTCCGATATAACAAAAAATCCTCTTTCGTCATACAAACAGCATTTGCCAAGCACCCCTGCCGCAGTCTCGGCGCTTATGTAATCAATGCCGTTTTGAGATACTCTGCCCTCAGATGCTAAAAACTGAGCCTCGGTCATGCCCAAAATTTGGGTGCATGCCTCCTTTGAAATATGAGCCGCGCCGTTTATCATTGTGCTGCGCTGAGCATCGGAGCTGTATTCCTTCTTTTTGCCGCCGGCAAAATAGTATTTGGCATCTATCGTAAATACCGAGGCTGTGCCAATAATATGCGGAATCATAGAATCATCCATTACCGAGGGCGTTATATCCGGAAATTCTGAGTTGTCTTTTATTTCATAGCCGCTGTACAGATGGATATCATCCACATAAAAATCAAGATCGCCGGCAGCAGATGGTTTTGCCAAATCTATGCGAAAGATATGAGGTCTGATAGCAGACGAGCATGATACTCCGGCTTTGACAAGCTCTCCGTTTATGTACACATCACAAAGTCCGAGAGGGATATTATAGTGAACACTGTAGCGCACCGGTACGCCTGCCGTCCACGTGCCGACTTTTATATCGTTGCCCGAACCATCTCTGATGGTGATGGTGTTGTTTGAGTTAAATCTGCTTCCTATTCTCCACGAGCCGTTGCCGTCTTTGGCATCAAAAATGCGGATATAGCCTCCGGTTATCCGATTTGGGGTAACGGTTACCTCCGTAATATATTCGTCAACACCCGAAATAACGGGTACGGTTGTGTCAAAAAAGCTTGTGCTGACGTCCGGTTCATATACATAAAAATGCCCTACTCCGTTGCCGCCTTCAAGCTCTTTATATTCAATTGTGCCGCCCTGATCGGAGCCGGGTCTCAGATCGGTGAAACCGTCTAATGAACGCGAAGAATATACAGTGTATTCGCCCTCACCCTCGGCGGGCAAAAGCTGAGAACCGCCGTAGATGCGTATATTGTCTACATAAAATTCAAGTCTGCCGGCTGCAGCCGATGTGCTCGACTTTGCCATATCTATGCGAAAGATGGTGGGATTGAGATCTGACACACAGCTGATATTCTCTCCGACACACACACCGTCTATGTATACATCCACAAGGCCCTCACTTATGCGGTAGTGCATGCTCATGCGAACTGTATTGCCCGAGCTCCATGCTCCTACCTCAACTTTGCTGACGGAAGCATCATGCATATAAATTTTGCCGTCAGGAGTAAAGCGCGCACCGATGCGAAATCTGCCGGCAGACGTATCTTTAGCGTCAAATAATTCTATATAAGAGCCGGTCGCAACTGATATTGGTGTTACCTCAGCTTCGATAATGTATTCATCGACAGACGACATTGCCGGAACAGACAAATCGGCATATCCGTTGCTTGCAGAGCCGCTCTCTACCAAAAAACGAGCTTTGCCGCCGCCGTCGGAGGAATGCTCTACGGTTCCACCTGACTCATACACCGCTAAGCCCACATTTGTGCCAAATCTCCTGTAGGCATAAAAGGGCGGCGAAACAGTTTCGCCAAGCTCGGATGCGGCAAGGGTAACCGGCACCGAAAGCATGGTAATTATATACGCCAAAAGCGTAATGTATAAAATGCTTTTTTTCATCTTGATTTACCACTCTTTCTGTAGAAATTTTACTGTTATATACCTTGTATTATATACATTTTGCAATTTAATGTAAATGCACTATGCCTTGAAAAAAATGCACTATATTGCTTAATTCAATTTTAACACACGACATTTATTTATTCAATAAAAAAATCCGAAAAATGATAAATTTCAAAATATTTTTTACAATCACAAAAAAACTTTGCAAAATAAAATATTTCAATATACTGATTTTGCCCCTTTACACACAACCGTAGTTTAATTATACAAAAGTGACCAAAAATATTAAATGTGTATTTTATCAATTTTTATTGTGTTTTTCAGATTTGACACATCAAAATCCGCAGACAAAACATGATATTGGCAAAAAAACCGACCTCCCAATCGTTAGATTTTTGATCTAACTTTGGGGAGTCGGCTAAGACAGATGTCTTTTATTTTATCAGTTTTGTGAATCGCAGCATCCGCCGCGGGAGCTGCCGGCTTTGGAGCAGCATGTGCAGCCGCTCGGACAGCCGATACATTTTTTCCCTTTCTTTTTTTCTTTGTACACATAGACAGAGGCAAGTCCTATAATCAGCGTCAAAATGATAATTATAATTAAATTTGTCATACAAAAAACTCCTCACTTTTTATCTTTTAAGGGCTGCATTTTGCCTTGTGCCAAACGAGTATGCGGCTTCATTTTTTTGCCGGAGCTAATGCACATATAAGCAATAATGCCCGCCATAATCAAAACCGCGGCAAGACCGGGCACAAAGCCTGCGCCCACAGTGCCGGAGGTAATGATTGTACCGATTTGATATACCAAAAAACCTACAATATAGCCTGTTGCAAGCTGAAGACCTATGCCTCCCCAGAGCCATTTTGCGCTTTTCATTTCGGAGCTCATGGCGCCGATAGCCGCAAAGCAGGGAGGTGCAAAGAGATTGAACATGAGATATGCAAGAGCGGCTGCCTTGGTGATTGCCAAAACCGACGCCGCCTCTGCACCTGCTCCCTCCATGAGAGCAAGCTCCTCGGTATCGATGAGGTTGTTTAGCCCTGCAAAGCAAACTGCCAATGTACCCACAACATTTTCTTTTGCAATAAAGCCGGTAAGAGCCGCAGCCGCAAGCTGCCACGAAAGCACACCGACAATGGGCACCAAAAGATATGACAGGGGATGAGCTACAAAAGCAAGAATAGACGAATCGGCAGTTTTGGCAACCTCAAGGCTCGGGTCAAAGGTCTGCATAATCTGAACGGCTGTGTTGCAAAGAAGAATAATTGTGGCCGCCTTTACTACATATGCCTTGCCGCGGGAGCACATTGCCCTAAAGGCTCTCATAAGGCTCGGCACCTTATATTCGGGAAGCTCCATTATAAAGTAGGATTTTTTTGACTTGTGACCTGCAATTTTGTTTACGATAAGCGCACCAACAAAAATGAGAATAATACCCGCAAAGTACATAAGAGTGCCAACCCATGAAGCATCTTCAAAAAATGCACCTGCAAAAAGAGCAATAACCGGAAGCTTTGCACCACAGGGCATAAAAGGAGCAAGCATGGCGGTAGATCTGCGCTCGCTCTCATTTCGAATGGTGCGGCATGCCATAACTGCGGGAATTGCACAGCCTGTACCTATAACAAAGGGAATTATCGATTTGCCCGAAAGACCGACCCTTTTGAATATGGGGTCAAGAACAACCGAAACACGAGACATATAGCCGCAATCCTCGAGAAGCGAAATGAGAAAATACATTACCATTACAAGAGGCAAAAAACCGATGACAGCAATAGCACCGCCGATAACACCGTCTACCAAAAGTGCATAAAGAAGCGGGCTTGCACCTGCCATAAGCTCACCAATCAGGCTCTGAAAGCTCTCAAGCCATGCAACCAGTGTATCCGAAAGCCAAGGCCCCAAGGAAGACTGCGAAATATCAAACACCAAAAACATTATTATTGCAAATATCGGAATACCGAGCCATTTATTGATAAGAACATCGTCAATTTTGTCGTGAATATTTTTTTGGTGAGCAAGAACCTTACGTGTTTCTACATTTGCCACAATCTTATTTACAAAGCAAAAGCGCTTTCTGTCGGCTGCCTCTGCCGCCTTTTTGTCCAAAAGGTCTATATTGCCCTGTATGTACGGAGCAAATTGGCTCTTGCCCACTATAGACTTTGCGGTCCTTACTGCCTCCAAAAGACCGTGGGCAGAGGTTGAAACGGTTTCGATAACGGGACATTCAAGCATTGCCGAAAGAAGCTTAGTGTCAATCACAGTCCCCTTTTTGCGGTTTAAATCGGTTTTATTTAGTGCAACAACAACCGGAATACCCAGCTCAAGAAGCTGAGTGGTAAAAAAAAGACTTCGGCTGAGATTGGTAGCATCCACAATGTTGATTATTACATCGGGGTTCTCATTTTTTACATAAGAGCTTGTGATGCACTCTTCCGATGTAAAAGGTGACATGGAATATGCACCGGGAAGATCCACTGCCACAAGCTCTTCTGCACCGTCGCAAAAGCTTTTTTTGATTTGATGCTCTTTCTTTTCTACGGTAACCCCCGCCCAGTTGCCAACCCTTTCGCTTTGCCCGGTCAAGGCATTGTACATGGTGGTTTTGCCACTGTTCGGATTGCCCGCTAACGCAATTCTCATTTTGAAATTCCTCCTTCAATAAGCGGCAAAGCCGCGTCATTCAACGTTTTCAGCGGGAGATTGAACTCCCACTATTTAGTTATATATAAAAGCTTATACAAAAATTCGGTTTGTATGCGCCGATATTGGTTAGGCGTAACTAACCAACGGTCAAAAAGTAATCAGCGGAACACTTTTGTCAAATATCGAAGAAAAGGCTCACACAATGATAGCCTCTGCAAGCTGACTGTCTATATTGTAGCGACCGTCTTTGACAGAAACAATACAGCCTCCCTTGTGGTGCGAAATCACAACAATGGGCTCACCGCTGTAGCAGCCTAATGAAAACAAAAACGCATTCAATTCTTCATCATCTGTTTCAATCCGCTGAATGATATACTCTTTTCCTTCGAGTGCAGCATCTAAATTCATACACATCCCCCTATTAATTATATATTTTCAAATTGATTAGTCTTAACTAACTATTTATAGTCTATCACAAATCTTAAGCTTTGTCAATAGCTTTTGGAAATTTTTTTATATAATTTTTTGCATATGTATCCGATAAAATTTGTTGTCAATAAATGTTGATGTTTATCAAAAAATATGATATTATACTATAGATAAAGATTATTGAAAGAAGTGATTTACAAATGGATATTGTATTACTTACGGCACTTGGCGTGGGCGGAGCCACCATTGTCGGCTCTCTCATAGGATTTATTTTCACAAATATATCGCACAAGTTCAGCGACACGGTTTTGTCGTTTGCGGCGGGAATTATGCTGTGCGCGGCCGTGTTGGGGCTTATTCTTCCGTCGTATGACCGAAGCGGAGGATATTCGATTTTGGTAACTATTGTCGGGATATTTTGCGGTGCATTGCTGCTTAATCTTTTGGACAAGGCTGTGCCCCATCTCCACAGACTGACCGGCAATGATATAGAAGATCACTTAGAAAATAACGAAAGAGTTAGCAAGGTGCTGCTTTTTGTAATGGCTATTGCAATTCACAATCTGCCCGAGGGTATTGCCGCAGGGGTAGGCTTTGGTACGGGCAACCATGCCGCGGCACTTACCATAGCCGGCGGCATTGCTCTTCAAAACATTCCTGAGGGTATGGTAATTATAGCGCCAATGCTCGCTGCCGGAATGAGCAAAAGGCGAACCTTTGCAATAGCTGCTCTCACCGGCGCGGTTGAGGTTGCAGGCACATTTATCGGCTACTTTGCCGTTAGCATATCGGAGGCAATTCTCCCCTTTGCGCTTGCCTTTGCAGGCGGTACAATGCTTTATGTAATAAGCGATGAAATGATACCCGAAACCCACTCTCACGAAAGTGCCCGCGGTGTTACATATGCCCTTTTGGCAGGCTTTTGTCTGATGCTTGTTTTGGATATTTATATTGGATAGACACAGGTCAAGCAGTGCTTTGCAAATTATATAAATTTTGCCGTTTGTGTTGACAAAATCGGCAAATGGGTATATAGTGATTACAGAAAAAGGCAGTTCGTTGAACGGCTCGCCAAAAAAGAAACTAAAGGTTAGTCGCTACATTTGGCGGTGTGGGCGACTAATTTTTTTACAAAGGTTTATAATGTTAAAATCCCCTTTGCAGACACCAAAATCTGCAAAGGGGATTTTAACTTTTGACAAGACTTATCATTTAGCTATCAGCTAATTTAAATCTGTCTTTTTTCTTTTGTTATGCAAAATTTTTATTTGTTATACATTTCTTCGTAGTATGCAATCTTGTCGGTTTCTTCTATCTTAACATCTTTTGTAAGAGCGGTCTTTTCTGCTTCAATCTTAGCGTTTAGCTCTGCATCCGATGATGAAGAAAGAGCCGATGCCACGCCCGAGAGCTCAACAGGACATCTCTTTAAAATGTGGAAGCCCTTGTAGCCTTCGCTATCTACAGCAATAATATCACTGATTTCTCCCTCTTTCAGTGCAAATGCCGCAGTCTCAAATTCGGGAACCATGCTGCCGTCTTTGGCAAAGGTGTAGCCTGCAGGATTGCTTGCAAGACCGGGATCCTCGCTCTTTTCGTTCATGAGCTTATCAAAATCTTCGCCGTCATCAAGCTTTGCTTTGATTTCTTCGGCAAGCTTTTGAGCTTCTTCTTTGGTGTGCTTGCCTTCTTCATCGCCGTATTCTATTAAAATGTGCTTTGCGGTTACATATTTATCCTTGGCAAAGGTGGCAAAATAAAGATTGCCCATATATTCTTCTTTAATAATCTGTTCTACGGTTTTGGAATCTGAACCCATGAGATTAAGATAATCCGAATATGAAACACCCTGCTGTGAAATCTGCGATTTCATCTGCTCAATTTGACTCTTTATTGCATCGTTGTCTGCATCGGAGAGCTTAACTCCGGCTTCAACCGCCTTTGCATATGCAAGCTTTATTTCGGCAATCTGATTTTTGGTATCTTCTTTGACCTTGGCAACATCAACCTCGGGAGCGGCCGCACTGTCTGCACTCGAATCCGCCGCGCTGTCGGCAGCACTGTCAGCTTCTTTTTCGGCTGCAATTGCGCTGTATTCATTGTTATAGTTGGTTGAGAATATCCAGCTGTAATATGCGCCCTCTACCTTGATGTCATCATTGATTACGAGCACAGTTTCAGACATTTGGTCTATGGCTTTCTGCTTTGCTTCTACAGCCTCACGCTCGCTCACGTCCTTTACAAGACCGCATCCCGCAAAGGATGCAGTAAGAGCAGCCGATGCTGTAAAGGCTGCCAGCATTTTTGTAATTTTATTCATAATATTATCCACGCCTTCCTTTTGTATTTTACGCGATATTTCATTATAGCTCCGAATTTTGATTTTGTCTTTAGTTTAGCCTCATTTGTAACACAAATTTAATATGAAAATTACATTTTCTTTAAGGGTAAATGTTTTCACTTTTATTTTGACCGATTTTGTGGTAAAATAAATGCGAAAATACATACAAGGAGCGATGCAGCATGAAAAAAATAATTTCAGTTTTGACAACATGTATGCTGACACTGAGCACTGTTTCATCAAATGCACAAAATTATTTTACACAGACAATATCAGAAAGCGTAAACAATGCAATAAAATATGAGCAAAGAAACATCATCACCGAAAACGGTTGGATCAGGGCATATATCGCATATATCGACATCACAAACCCCAATGCCTCCATAAGGGTGCTCACATCTTCAAAAGGAAGCAGTTATCTTTCTACGGTAAAGCAGATGGCGGAAGACAACAATGCCGCTATTGCCATTAACGGCGATTTTTTTAATTTTTCATCCGGTCAGACAAATATGCTGGGCATGACATATTCAAACGGTGAGATGATATCCTCCCCTGCTCTCGACAATATGGTGAGCTTTGTGCTCACAGATAACAATGAGGTTATAATGGACTATTTTTCTCATTCGTCTACAGTCACATCTCCCCAGGGCTACACCTGTCCGGTATATCAAATTAACAAAATGCCCGTAAATACCGGCGCAATAACCATGCTTACATCAAAATGGGCATCACACACACCGGGCAAGGGCTACAAGGCAATGATTGTTGAAAACGATACCGTCACCGGCTTTAAGCAGGCATACGAAGACGCCGCCTCCATGCCCGCAAGCGGATATGTGCTGGTTACAAACCCCGAGGTAAACGGATTTTTTGATAATTTTGCCGTTGGAGACAATGTGACTGTAGAGACCGTGCTCACACCCAATGTACAAAACATCAAAGAAGCCACCGGAGGCAACACCCTTATTGTAGATAACGGAAGGGTCTGCAGCTTTACAAGCAACATAACCGGCTATGCTCAAAGAAGCAGTGTCGGCATTAGTGCAGATGGCAAAACCCTTATTTTGGCGGCAACCGACGGCAGACAGACCGACTGCCGGGGGCTTACCCAGACGGAGCTTGCAAATCTTATGATAGAGCTTGGTGCACACAAGGCCATAAACTTGGACGGCGGCGGCTCCACAACCTTTGTCAAAAAGGAAGCCGACGGAAGCTATCAGATAAAAAACTCTCTGTCGTCACAGCGCAGTGTGTCTACCTCGATAGGAGTGTTTGACAACGGACTTAAGGGCGAAAAAATTGTCAGAGGTGAAATCAAACCCTCATCCCCTGTTTTGCTTGAGGGTGACTCTGTGAGCATGGACATAATATTCTACGATGAATATGACAATGCTGTTTTGTACAACTCACCCGAAATAATTCTCACAGACGAAAGCGGCAATCCCATAAACAGAGAAAGCTACTCACCCTCGGAGGGCATCCACACCCTGTATGCACGCTATGGCGATGTGAGCTGCTCGTATGATATAGAAGCTGTGAGCAATTTGTTTGGCATAGAGGCAAGCTGCGACACCGCCGAGCTAAAGATGGGCGAATCAATGCAAATTGAAGTGCATGGTTATGACTATTTTGGACGAAAATTCAAAATAAATCCCGCACTTTTGAAGTGGAGCTCCTCCAATTTTGCAATTAGTGTACAAAACGGTAAAATTACCGCCAATTCTCATGACAGTGCAATTGTTGAGGTAAGATACAATGATATTACAGACTATATTAATGTAAATAAAAGTCTTTCGAGAGTAAAAGCCCCCGCCTCTGCCTACGGCACCGATGCACTGTACGGAAGTCTGCCGTCGGGCAGTAAAATTGCCATAAGCGGAAATATACCCGCAGGAGCTACGCTTCTCAACCGATACTATTCGGCAGCAAGGCTAAGGTCGCTCAAGAGCTACAGCAAGGCATATATCACTGCAAGCTACTATGCCGACACCCTTGATGCCCACTGCACCGTTGCCGACCGATACACCGCAGCGGAATTTGACAAAACGGTATTTACAACGCTTAACAACTCGGATAAATATATTAAAACATCCTCCGATTGGTCGAGCATTGCAATTGCACTGGCAACACCATATCCAAACGTTGTGGTTACCGCAGAGCTTGACCCAGACCAAATGCTGTACAGCGACAGAATACTTCTTAAAAGCATGCTCGAAACAAGCGCAAGAGGCATGAGAAATGTGTTTTTTGTATGCTCGGGCGAAACCTCATCGGTAAAAACGGAAAACGGTGTAAGATACATCACCTGCGGCACAGTGGCAGACTACAAAACATCTGCAAGGGAGGAGAACGCAAAGGCAGCACCCTATGTGGTATTTTATGCCGAGGGAGATAATATAAGATACGAATTTGTGCAGGATTAATTACAGTAAAATCGGGCATATGGAATTAGCCATTTGCCCGATTTTTTTGTTATTTATTTAAGATAAAATCTTGCCGACACAACATCAATCTGAGAATTTCAAAGTAAAATTAGACACATTAGAATCAGACTCCGCATGTCTAAGCTTTATATATTTGGTCGGAACCATGCCGATATATTTTTTGAAAGCACGGTTGAAATTGGCCGTATTATTAAAGCCGCACTCATATGCCAGCTCATGCAAGGTTGTATAATCTCCTTTTTTGAGCTTGTCTACCGCAATCTCAATCCTTTTGGAGGTAATATATTCCCACGGAGTTATACCATACAGTTTTTTAAAAATTGTACCGTAGTATGTGGGGCATATATTGGCAACGGCTGCAATGTCACCAAGCCTGAGATTGTCGCAAAGATGAGAGTCTATATAATCAATTGATTTACTCATAGCCTTTATGTTGTGACGGTCAACAGAAAATTCCTTTGTTTCTTCGTAGTTGAAATTGCGATAAATTGTAACAAAAATATTTTGCATATAAATACGCACCATATGCTCATAGCATTTTTCTTTGTATTTAAATTCCCGATGTATCTCCTCAATGAAATTGATAATCTTTTTGCAGGCAGGATTACTGCGGTCTAACATATATTGATATTCATCGGGATTGCCGCGAAAAATTTGCAAAAAATCGTCCATTCCCCAAAAATTGACACTGTCCCACAAGAAACGCGAATCAAACAAAATATTGAATATATAGCCTTTTTTGGTGACCTTGGTAACCGCATGACGAATATTGCTCGGCATCAAAAACAAATCGTTGCATTTAAATTCATAGTCCTTGCCGTTAATGGTATACACGCCCTCAGCCTCTTTAAAATATGTGACCTCAAGGGAAACATGATAATCCATGTAGACAACGTCTTTGAGCTCCAAATATCCAAAGTGCAAAAGAGTTTTATCACCCTGCACAATATCGGCAGCAAGCCTTTTGTGTTCATTCATCACAATTAACCACCCTTTCTGTCATTTTTATTATACCACCAACATGATTTAAATTTCAATAAAATATTACTAATTATTTACAAAGTATATCTAAATATATCAGACACGTTTTGGGGCAGCTGTGAAAAAATATCGAATACTAAATGCCGCCGACAAAAACGTATAGTCCTCGTTGGCGACACTTGCAGTATTAGTAATTAAATTTTAGTTCTCACCCACAACCTTATCTATCTGCTCAAGAATCTTATCCTTTTCTGCCTGAGTTGTAGCCTTGTTGAGGTCTCCTATAAGGGTTTCGAGATTAGCCGAATCACCGGATGTATCTGAGCTCTGCGGCGGTGTTGATGTGCCGGCCTGAGAGCTGCCTGCGTTGCTTGAAGAGGAGCCATTTTGACCCTGTGTGGTTGTGGTTGATGAAGATGTGGAATTATCCTTTTTGGTGCCTTGACTGTTTGAGCTTGCAGGCTTTGTAGAGTTTGTTTTGGTATCGGTTTTCGGGCTGCCATTATTTTGAGATGATGAGGCTGCATTGTTGGGATTTTTGGCCGCATCGTCTGTAGAGGCGTTATTTCCCTCGTCGGCAATGTCTGTTTCATCGTCGTTTAGTTCAACGCTAAGCCCGTTTGCTACGGCATATTCGTGTGCATAGCTGTCTTTGTCACAAATTATAACAAGGTCGGAGCATCCGAGAAATGCATCTGCACCGATTTCGGTAACTGAGGCGGGAATAGCTATTTCTTTGAGCGAATCACAGCTCTTAAACGCACCCTCGCCAATTTTTTTAAGCTTGGCTCCGAGAGCTACCTTCTTTAACGAGCTGCAATCGGTAAAGGCATAGTTGCCTATGCTTGCAAGCTTGCTCTTGGTGCTGTCGAGGGCAAATTCTTCGAGCTTGGAGCATCCGTAAAACGCACTTTCCCCAATAAAGCTTACGGATGAGGCTACGGTTACATGAGTGAGATTTATAAGGTCGTCAAAGGAATATGCACCTATGGTTTCGATACCCGACGCAATGGTAAGGTTTGACGTATCAAGAGAATATTCCTTCCACGGTTTTTCATCATTTGCCTTGTAATCGTTCATAAGAACAGCTTGTTCGAGTATGGTGAGGGTGTGTGAATGGAACTTAAAGCCGAGGTCTTCCGTTTCGGCATCGGAGGAAACAACCTTTTCGGCTTTTTTGTTCTCTTTTTCTTTTTCAAAAATTCCCTCACCGAGAATGTTGGAAATTACATTTGTAAGCAAATAAATTATCAAAAATATACCCACAATTGTGAGAGTTATAATTACAATTTTGTGATCCTTGCGCTTTTTTTCAAGCTTTCTTTCCTGCGCCTTTGCCGCTCTTCTCTCTTCGAGGGAGCGTCTCAGAGTTTCGGACTGCAGCTCCTCTGACGCCACCTTCATTGTTTTGTCCGTAGAAGCTTTGCCGGCTTTTTGTTCATTGTCAAGAGCCGAGGCTATGGGTTCTGCTTCGCTTTTTGGCTCGCTTGTGGATTTGGATTCCGATGCAGATGTCTCTTCTTCGATTGTATCGGTTAAATCATTTGTTGCATTCGGAGCATCCTTTACCGTTTCTTTAACCGCGCCAACCTTCATGGTTTCACCCAAAAACGGTGCGTCCTCCTTTTTGGCTTCCGATTTTTCTTTGGTTTTGCTGACGGGACAGTCACAGTATGGACACACAATATCTGTATCCAATATTTCATTCTCGCAGTTTGAACATTTAATTACAGCCATTTTACCATACCTTTCTGAATGTTTTTGCGTATTTTTCAAAATTGCTTACATAAGCCACAACTTACGACGCCTGATAAAACGATGCCGTTATGCCGTCTTTACAGTTAAGGTATGTAATATTTCCTTTTTCGGTTGTTATAACTATAAAGCAGCTGTCTGTTATGTAGCTTCCTATTTCAACATATCTTCCGTCTTCTTTTTTATAGAACTTGCCGTCGGTTTCAAAACCGTAGGACACACCGTCGGCAGATACAACCTCCGCCTCTATAAACTCACCATCCGGAATTTCGCCGGCAAGAAAGCTTTCATCTCTCAGAGCAATGTATTTTCTGTTGATAAATTGTCCCGAAAACGAGCCGCCCGAGGATGAAACAAAGGTTATTGCACCGTTGTTTAAACTCCATCTGCCGCTTTGAGAGACACCGTTTGAAACAAAGGTGTATTCACCGTCTGATTCGATATCCATATAGTTGTTGCTGTCATTTCCCGAAAGAATAAACCTGCCGTCTATATAATTATGGTTTTTTATGGCGGAATTTGTCATAATTCCTGCTATCAAAATGCAAATCACAATAAACAAAAGAGGTGCTGCAACCTTTATTATTGCAATATGCTTATCACCAAGCCTACCGCTTTTGGGCAAAGCATCTGCCTCGTTTGTGAAAGCATCGCCTTTTGCTGCGGCGGGCTCACCTGATACCGACATCACAATTCCTCCTTTAGGCTATTCAACTTTGGTATAGAATATCGAAGCTATCCCACTGTCTGTATCGCTGTCATTGATCTTGTAGTCAAACATAACAAAGCGGGTTTGGGCACCGTTGAGCTCTATGTCTATAAACTCACCGTCTACCCGGTAGCTTCCGGAATAGGCATATTTGAGACCGTAGTTTTCGGATTCTTTGTTGGTATCTTCAAACTCAGCCTTCGCCTTTTTGTTTGATGTAAGATTGATTGTCATTGTGCCGGTTTCGTGAGCGGAAACCAAGGTGGTGTCAAAGGCCTCCTTGTTGTACACATGACCGAAATACAATGAATTCATATCTATAAGATGATTGTTAAAAATCTGATATACCTTGGGCTCAGATGCCTTTTCAAAGCCGATTGCCACAAGCTCTGCACTGCCTTTTTTGTCTGACGCCCACCAGCCTGCTACAGTAGTGCCTGCCAAGGTTTGAGCCGATGCAGTGCCGTCGGAAGAGAGCTGAATTGTCACATAGGTGCCCTCTTCCGTGGTTGAGTTGGGGTCACCGCCCGAAACATAGCGGCCTACAAGGTCGAGATTTCTGTTGTCGCCTATTTCGCTCGCCTTGATGCGATTTTCTTCCAGCTTTTTGTTCATTTCTTCATTTACCTGAGCCGAAATTTTTTCTTCACGTTTGCTTTTTATTATATAATCCGAAATAAATACAGCCGAAACAGCAACTATAACAAGTGCAATGACAACAACTATAATTATTTCGCGCCTGAGCTTTTTTTTGCTTTCATCGCCCGACATATGAGCCTATTCTCCTTTTTTTGCATAATAATAATACATATTTTATCATATAATTGAGGTTAATGCAAGAGAAATTTATGGATTATTACAAATTGTTTGATATACTATTTTTCTATCAAACCATATTTGACCTTAATTCTCTCCAGCTTATCAATCATCGGTTCGGAAATAAACCATAGAAAAAATGCCGTTGATACTGCGTGAATCAAATCAAAGGGTATTCCCATAAGATATGCCGATGCAATCATTTCCTTTGTAATTTTGTTTTGCCACACAATAACGGATGCAGGGTTTATAATACCGCCGTATATTACAATTGTTGCCACAAAACCAAATATACAAAGTGAGGCTTTTGTTTTTCGCAAAAAACCTTTTTTGAACAGTATTCCGGCAATAAATCCTATTATGCCAAAGGCAAACATTTGCCATGGCGTTAACGGTCCCTGACCGAAAAAGAAGTTTGATACAAAGCCTGTAATTGCTCCGACCAAAAAGCCTGTTTCGCCTCCGAAGCACACTGCGGCAATTATCACAAGCGCCACAACCGGCTTAAACTGCGGAAGCATAAAAAACGCAGCCCTGCCCGCAACTGCAATGGCACACAAAACACTGATTACCACAAGCTCTCTCGCTTGCGGTTTTCTGCTTTCAAAAACCATACAGAAGGGAATCATCGTTTCAAGAATGATAAGCAGGCTTATGAAATAATACTTTCTGTCACCCAAGAAAAATACACCGATATATATCGTGAGAGGAATTGCAAGAAGTATAAGCACAGCTGCAGCAAGTGTTCGTTTTGTGAGTTTTCTGTTGGTCTTTGGTTGCATTACAGCTTCTGTGCCAAATTCTTTTTGAGGAAAGAAGCATAGCAGTGCTATTGATATTTCTATTATGCTTAATATCTGCAAATTTTCCATACCAAGCAAGCCGATTTTTGCAAAGCCGAGTATTTCCGAATCTGTTATAAAAGACATGCTTGTAATTACAAAAAGCAGTGCAAATATGCTGCCGACAACAATTTTTCCCCAAGTTGGTTTAACGCTTTTTGCCTTTTTATTTTCAGTCTTTGGCTCATCATTTTTGAAAGCTGCAGCTTGTGTATGCTTTTGGTTTTTGCGTACCGCACCGCCGCAGGCAAGTATAATATCTTCTGCAAGCACTGCTTGGGGGAGTCGTGTTCTTGCCATACGGTTTGCACAAGTAGTATAGAAACTTTTCCCGCCGAAGAACTCTCTCGGCTCGCCCAAGGAGGTTATATTACCGTCAAAGAACATAGCGCATCTGTCGGCATACTGTGCACAAAACTCTATATCGTGCGACACCATAACAACAGTTACACCGTTTTGCTTAAGATTGTATAAAATATCTGCAAAAACTTGTTTAAAGTGTGCGTCAAGTCCCTTTGTCGGCTCATCGAGCAGCAGTATTTGCGGAGACATTAAAAGCACCTTTGCAAGTGCGGCTCTCTGCTGTTCTCCTCCCGACAAATCATAAGGATGACTTTCCAATAAATTATCTATTTGGCAAAGTGCCGCCATAGCTTTGATACGATTTTCTTTTTCTTCCTTTGAAAGCTTTGTGTCAGACATTATATCCAAAAGGTCAAGATAAACCGTCTTTTTTACAAATACACATTGCGGATTTTGCGCAAGAACACCCAAAACTCCTTTATAAAGATTGTTCACCCTTGAAATGCTTTCGCCGTTTACAAAAACCTCACCGCGATAGGGAGTATTAAGACCGCTCATAAGTGAAAGTGCGGTCGTTTTACCTGTGCCGTTACCGCCAACGATTGCAAAAAATTCTCCTTTGTTTATCTTGACATTCAAGCCCTTTATAACATCGGGCAAATTCTTTTCATATCTAAACCATGCGTCCTTTATTTCAATCACTGTTTTTGTCTGTGTGTTCGCTTTTTCGGCTTTTGGTATTAAATCGGCATTGAGCAAATTTTTTTCAGAGTATTTTTCAAGCCAGCTTCTTGCGTCACGGACAGTAAGCGGACATTCCAAATTATTTTCAACCGCATTGTAAATTCTCATTGGAGTCGGAAGTGCCGCCAGCATATCGTGATTTAAAAGTTTTAATATTTCACCAACCTTTTTAGGCTCTGCATCTGCAATGATTTTACCGCTATCCATAACAACTACCCTGTCGGAAATTGGGAGTGCATCCTCAAGGCGATGCTCCGACAAAATTACTGTTGTACCAAGCTCTCGGTTAATTTTTTCAAGAGTTTTTAAAAATTCCCGGGCAGCAATAGGGTCAAGCTGACCGGTGGGCTCGTCCAAAATCAGCACACTCGGCTGCATTACCATAATCGAGGCAAGGTTAAGAAGCTGTTTGTGTCCGCCCGAAAGCTCGCCTACCTTTTTGTGAAACCAAGCTTGTATGCCAAAAAACGAAGCCATTTCGGATACTCTTGTTCTGATTTCGGGCGTAGAATATCCAAGGCTTTCAAGACCGAAAGCGAGCTCATGCCACACCTTGTCGGTTACAATTTGATTATCGGGATTTTGCATTACGAAGCCTATCTGTGCAGCTTGCTCTTTTGAATTTATATCTCTTAATAATTTTCCGTTAAAGTATATGCTGCCTTTTAGATTTCCGTGAGGTGCAAGAGCGGATTTGAGAAGACGGAGCAAGGTTGTCTTGCCGCAGCCCGATTTTCCGCACAGAGTTATAAATTCGCCCTCATTTACAGACAAACAGATATCTCTGAGAGCTTCATTTTCTCTGTTTGGATATGTAAAAGTCAGATTTTCGATTTTATAGCTTTCCATTTTCTCGCCTCCCAAATCTCTATTATTACAGGACATATGCACAGCATCGTATATGCAATAAACACACTGAGTCCAAATATTGAAAAATCCATAGTCTTTACAGACGGAAAATATCTAAAATACATTCCGCCCATTAAATAGCCGGTTAATGTGTATATCCCCAAAATCACAATGCATAACAAAGCCTTTTTGTCTCTTTTATCAAAGGTATAGATTGAAAACGCAGTTCTGCCCGGATGACCGTAGCCGCGGGATTTCATACTGTCTGCGGTTTCGATTGCATTTTCAAGCGCCCATGTTGTCATTATCGACAAAATCGCCAGACCGTGCTTTGCCCTCCTTATTATACTGCCGTTTGATACATCCCGTCCCATACAGCGCCCGGCATTTGTTACTGCTTTGAGCTGCGATGAAAACCTTGGTACAAAGCGGAGCGTCATTGAAAGAATCAGCGACATTGACGGAATAATTCTGCCAAAAAGATAGATAAATTTATCGCTCGTCATAACCTCGTTATAGCAGGAGAACCAGCATATAACACTTATAATCATTGCTGCTGCCGCAATACCATACACTATGGATTCAAGTGTCAACGGATTTCCGCTCGGCAAATATTCAATTATTGTTGCGCCCTCATGGTTAAAGGCGGGATTCATAAGTGCCGCTATAATCAATGTGGGCAGCATATACATAAGATTTGTCTTGACAGCCTTTTTACCTTTAAGCAATACAGAATATGTAAATCCGCATGCAAGGGAAGCAGACAGACACACAGGGTGCATAAAAAACATTGAAAACCCTATTACAAAAACAAAGTATGTAAAATTTACAATCGGGTGATATGTCTTAAATTCGTTCATCAAATCATCTTCCGTTTCTTGCCGAATAATTACCGCCTACATCTGTACCCAAATCGCAGGAATATACCCATTCAACCTTATCTCCGGCTTTGAGCCGATAGCGAGAGCAGCCATAGTTTGGAAACCAATCGTTGACCTTATACATCCAGCCCGAAAGCTCTCCGCAGTCAAGCTCATACAGGTTTCCTATACCTTCTATATATGCACTGTTATAAATGGGCGTATTTTCAAATTCTATATGTATTTTATTGCGCTTCATTTCGCGCACAAGAAGGTTGAACACACTTTCACCCTCATAAAATGTAACGGCTTGCTCGGCATAAATTACACCGTCTTTGGGCACAAGCTCAAGCTTTTCTTTGTCGAGCCATGCAATATTTTTTAGTATGGTATCGCATCTTACCGACAAGGTGCAGCTAAGCTCTTTGTCGGTAATAACCGCATTTCCCGGCTCGATTGGTTCGGGCTTGCCCTCGGGTATGGGTTTGGTATTATATTTGTCGGTCACCGCAGTATCGCAGGTTTTTGTTTCGCTTTCTTCGCGATTGCCTATATCTGCTCTTTCCGGCTGTGTGGGTGAGCTTTCTGCCGTTTTGTCTTTTGCCGTCTTATCTGCAAGTGCAATTTTTTCGGAGGCTGTCATAGGTGTGGTGGTGCTGCTTTGCGGCATGCTTTCCTCCGATGTCGACTCATCGGCTTTGTTAGCCGAAATTTCGCCTGTTATTTCTTTGGCTTCATCAATGCTTTCGGGAGTAACCGATTGTAACGGCAAGGGTGATTGTGTTTCACTCATACCCGCATTATCTGTCTGCGGATTGTTACCGCTAAGCCCGGGAGAGTTGCCGCCCCACCAATAGACAAAGGCAAGCACCAAAGCAATGCCAATGCCGGCAATTATTTTATTTTTATGTTTTCTCATTTGCCGTCTCTCCCTAAATAAGCTTTGAAAGTGAAAGCATATTATAAAGCATTTGTGCAATTTCGGCTCTTGTTACCGCTTCTTTAGGCTTGATTTCAATTACTTCATCCGAAAGTATTGCTTCATCGTAACAAAAGGCAAGGGAGCTCAGTGCCCAATCCGATGCCTTTACATAGTCTGTAAAGCCTGCAAGAATGTCACGGGCAGCAAAGACTTCAACCGCTGTATCATTTCCGCAAAGCTTGGCTGCTCTTGCAATCATAACAGCGGATTGCTCACGGGTAATTGTTCCGTGGGGATTAAACTCGGTGTCGGATACGCCATTTACTATACCGTAGAAGCAGGCTGTGTTTACATAGTCACAAAACCAATCACCGGATGTAACATCGGTAAATTTTGAATTGCTCTTTGCAGGAAGTCCAAGCCCCCTTACGATGATAGTCGCAAATTCCGCTCTTGTCATTGTGCTGTCCGGTTCAAAGCCGGTTTCTGTTTTTCCGTTTATTATATTTCTTGCAGAAAGTGCCTCAATAGCTGCCTTATTTTTGTGAAAAGCTATATCCGCAAAGGTTTTGCCCAAAGATACAACATCCATTTTTTTAACATCGGGGTTTTTACCTGCAAGACCGATTGCCGAATCATTGCCGGCAACCGATATTGCATCGCTCATATTATAAAAGCTGTTTTTGCCCTCATTAAACCTCTGCAGTGCAGCAAGTGCACACAAGCACTGTTCGGTTGCCATTTGGTTTGCTGCGCCGTCTTTGGTATGCTTAAAGCCTTTTCCGCTTTCATAATAGGTCAGCAAATTATCAAGCACGGTATTTTCGTTTTTGACAAATCGGGCATCGTTAGGAGATATTCCAAGCTCGCAAAGTGCAACAAGCATTTGTGCACTGCTTTCGGAGTTTTCGGTTTCACTGCTTGAAAATCCACCGTTTTCGTTCTGCATTTCAGACATACAAAGGATTGCTTTTTCGACTGCCGATTCTACATTTTCTTTGCCCCGATATTTTGAAAGTGCCTGAAGTGACATAGCGGTAACATCCGGGTCGGCACTGTTTCCCGACAATGCCCAGCCGCCGTCGGATGTTTGATTTTCAAGAATGTGATTTATATACATTTCTCTTGTTGCGCAAACAGCTGCGGTTGTATTTTGAGGTATTTCATAATTACCGCTGTCAAGTGCTGTCAGTGCCCATATTGAGCCGTTTATGCCCTGCCTTATTGTGTTTTCATAATCTCCGATGGGTGTAAGCAGATTATATCCTGCCACATCCGCCGGATTTTTGCCTATTGAAGTAAGAGCAAGTATCAGTCTTGAATATTCGGTGTATTTTTTGTCGTGCAGCACACCGCCGCAGTCTTTAACATATTTTTCCACTTTCCGATAATAATTCTCAAAATATTCATCGGCAATGTCCGCACTGCTTCGCGCAAGTCCCAAAACAGCCCATTCGCCGCCTATAGAGCCAAAGTGCGGATTTGGTAATGTGTTATAAATATATTCTGCCGTATCGCTTATTATTTTGTTTACCAAAGCATTGTCTGATGCAAAGGCTTGCGGCGGCAAGCCTAAAATCATTATAAGGCATATAAAAATTGATAGTAATTTCTTCATTATTTGAACTCCTCGTTAAAACGGCAAAAGCGAGCAGTCCTATTTGAGGTAAGACTGTTCGCATAATGCCATAACACTTATTTTTCGTAAATTTTGAAAAAACGCATAAGAATTGCCGCAGTCTGTGCGCGCGTTGCCGTTGTTTTGGGAGAGAGGCAATTTTTGCTTACGCCATTTATCAGTCCCGCCGCAGCTGCCCATTTGACCGCGTCTTGTGCATATTCGCTGATTTCATTTGCATCTTCAAATTCTGCAAGCTCAGATGCCTTTTCGGTATCATACCCCTTCATTTTTGCATAGCGGTAAATGACAGTCGCCATCTGCTCACGGGTAATATTATCATTCGGAGCAAATTCTGTTTCGCTCACACCGTTCACGACCTTGCTTTCTGCCGCCCAGCTAACCGCCTGAGCATACCATTGTCCGTCAGCTATATCGGCAAAGCTATGTGTTCTTTCTTTAACCTCCGGATTTTCAAGCCTATATAAAACAGTTGCAAGCATTGCTCTTGTCATTTTTTCATCAGGTGCAAAGCACTCTTTTGCAATGCCCTGCATTATGGCTTTATTATACACATATTTAACGGCTTCATAAGCCCAGTGATCGGCTACATCGCCAAACGGACAGGTGTCAACATTTGCCGAGGCTTCGGTTTTATTTTCAGACTTATCCTCCGTTTTATTGACAGCTTTGTTTCCCGAACCGGATGAGGTTGATTCTTTTGAGCCTTGCTCTTGTGTGTAATCGTCTGTATAGTAAAATATTATTCTGTCACCGTCTTTGAGAGTCTGTTCCGCAACACCAAGTTTGGGATTTGTGCCGTTAAGGAGATACATCCAGCCGGAAAGCGAACCGTTGTCAAACTCTGCAAGTCCGTCAATTTCATAAATGTAGTTTCCGCCGTCATTTTTCCATGTAAGGCCGGCTTGTTTCAGTGCCGTTTCAAATATATCGAGCACAGTCGAACCAGAATCTGCCGTATATGACTTTTGCGAAATCCACACAGGAAGACTGCTCTTATCATTCTTGTAGGTGTGAAGCTCAGAATTGCCATGTTTTTCGTCACCATAAAGAGTGAATTTAACCGTAATTGTTTTGCCGGTTGATACCGGAGCATTATCTCTCGTTACAGTTAATGTAACGGTTTGTTTGTTACCGTCTGCGTCGGTTGCTGCTATCTCAAAGGTATTGCTGCCATAGGTCAAATCATAAAAATCTGCAAGCCCTTCGCCGTTTACCGTAAAAGATACATTATGATCTGCAACAGGAGTGATAGATATGCTGCTGATTTTATGCCCCACACTTGCCTTGTAATCAGTACCGTTGTTTGTAGATGCCTCTCTTACCGTACCGCCTGCGTCTATCTTAATGCTCTCAATAAGCTCATTGCTTTCTTCGGCATTGCTCGTCAGCTTCAAAAGATATATAACAGGCTCCTTGTCGCCGTTTTGAACAATGACGCGGACTAATTTTTCACCGTTTTCCTTGGTTACTTTAAAGCCTTTTGCGGCAGAGCCCGAAACAACTCTCTGATTGTTTACATAGATATTATCATCTTCGGACGTTCCGTTCACCGTAACCGAAACATACTTCATATTGTCAAGGCTTACACAATAAACCTTTTGATCTTCTGTGAAGTTTACTGTTTTGCTGTCAGCACCATCGGAAACGGTAACACCTATGGGAGCGGCTGTAACACCTACCTCTGCATCCTGAGCAGTTGTGCGTGCCACATAGGTAACCTCTGTTGATTTTTCCGCAAATGAACCTGCATTAATATTAGATGCGGTTGCTACCTTAATGTAGTGAAATTCCTTTGTGCTCACATCAACGGGAATACCGTCTTTATCTACTGCCCAAGCAACATCAAACCCGTTTGCCTTAGAGGGATTTGCCACATAAGAGTTTACGTCTGTCAGTGTAGTGCCCAACACATTGGAAGCATAGTAGTCGGCATAACCGAATTTTGCATTAGAGGCAAAATTTGCATTTGATGAGCTGTCGCCCATAATGCTGCCGAGACGGCTTTTAAAGAGAATACCCGTGAATGTATAGCTGTCTTTGTTTGCCGCATCGTTCATATAGTAATAGGTTTTGCTCGGCCATGCTTTTGCAGCATAGTTTATGGAATTTGCCCGGTTGTCCGTCCAATATGCTTTGCCGTCATCACCCTTTGTATAAGTGATAGTATAATCCCAAATTGCTTTATCTTCGTAATGCTCGGAGCCGGCAAGAGCATACCAGTTTTTGCCGTCCTCGGATATGTATACCTGCCCGAGCTCTGCCATACTGTCGATATTTGTTTCGCTGCTGTTACCTATAACATAGAAGTCCATACCGTATTTGTTGTAAGGATTGTCGGTTATGGGTTCTTCGTAGTAATAGGTGATATATCCGCCAAAGTTGCCGAGAGATTTAAGGTTTCCAAAAAGTGTTGCTTCAGGATTTATTCCATAGCCTGCATTTGTGTACTGTGAACCGATACACAGATAATCCACAACCCTATCGGGGACATCAAGTGCTGATTTTTTCTTGTATCCAAACTTGTATGTATTTGAAAAATTGCCGTCTTCGCTTGTTACAACAATACTTGTCTGCGCTGTACCGAGGGTAAGAGTGTATTTTCCGTCTTCATCGGCGGTCTGCTCAGTCGTGCCGATTTTTACACTGCTGTTGTCTGAAACCGTATAATTAAGAACAGGAGCATCGTCACCATTTCCAACTACTACCCAATAAGAATACATATCGGGGTCGAATGTGGGATACCAATCGCCGCCTGTCACCTCGGCTGTGAGCATTTTTGGTGCAGAAGGTGTTATACCGTCAACCCATAGCTTGTACTGTGTCGGCTCTGTGTCTGCAAAGCCGTCCTTTCCGCCATTTACGTTTTCACTATAGGCTGCATCATCAATAATCTGAATAATAATTTCGGCCGCACCGCTTTTGGGTACTGCAATCGCGTTTGATTCACCGCCGCCCTGTGCGGTTTCGTTCCATATTTCACCGCCATCGGTGCTGTAACGGATATGTGCATAGGCAGTTGAAGAAGCAAGGCTTAGCTTGAAGCTCTCAGCGTTATCATAAACAAAGCTGCGATAGTAATATTGTGATGCGCTTACGCCTTTGCCGGAGGTTAGCACACCGTTTTCGTCTGCCTTTTGCATTGTGCCCTCGATAACGCCGTTATACGCTGTGGCAGAGAGGTCTCTGCCTGTGGGAGAAAGTACAATACCGCTTGTTGACTTAATCGCTTTTGTTGTATCGCGAGGTCTTGATACATTAAAGATATATACTGTCTTGTTATCGGCATTGTTCTTATCTGCAACGGTGATTGTCAATACAGAATTGTCAAAGGGCTGATTTGCAAGAGTTGTAGCCTTGCCGCTGTTTACATTAACAAGCTGTTTTTCACCGTTTACATCGGTGTACTCAGCAAAAGCAGTATATTTGTCGGTATCAAAAAGTGTTGCTGCCTGCAGCGTTAAGCTGCTTGCGGAATATGACTTTATGGGTAAATCATAGGTTAGAGTTGCAGGCGCGAATGTTTCATCCTTTATCCATGCACCCGATTTTAATGCCGTTGTCGCAAATTCAAGTGATTCAAAGTAAGGTATTTCTTCACTTTCCACAACCACCTTTATACCGCCCCGTGTTCCGTCACTGTCGACAGCGGTAATAATGGTACTTCCCACAGCTTTTGCGGTAACAAGACCGTTTTCATCGACTGTTGCAACATTTTCATCTGCGCTTGTCCAAGATGCAACAGTTTTTCCGTCTGCAGCATAGGCAATAAGCTGCTTTGTGGGATTGGTGTTATTTGAGTTAATACCCAAATATGTTTTTGTGTTATTGCCTTCAGCATCCTCAACCGCAACACCTGTTACGGTAAATGTGGCAGTATCGGTATATTCTTCGTTAATATCCAGCTTGAATGTTACCTCAAAGGTGCCCGGGCGAAATACATTGAACTTTACAAAATCACCTGCTCCGGGGTCGTCCGCAAGCTCCGCAACTCCATCGGGAATGTTATAGCTCCAGATATTATGGTCCTTTTGTCCGCCGGTCAAGGATGCTGTTTTTGCGCTCTGTCCGTCCGGTGACAGTGCGACAGTCTGATTTTTTTGATATTCGCTGAGCATATAGCCTGTCGCTTTAATCGTTATCTCTGCCGTTACCGTTTTATCAAGAGCAGATGTCGCTTTGAAATACACATATGTGACAGAAGAATATATATCTCCCGTTACCTCAACCTCGCCTGTGGATTCATCAATGGAAAATGTGCTGTCCCAAGCAGATGTTTTTTTCCATGTAACAGGAGTTTCGCTGCCATCCTGATCGTAGGCTGTGAGCTTGAATTTGTCGCCTTTTTTGGTTACTATCACATCTCCGACAAGATATTTTGCATCGTGACCTATTGTAACAGAGGTTGGGGCAGCCGCAGAGCTTTCAACCGTTACAACGCACACGGGTGCAATAATCGGGCAATCCTTTTCGGCTTTTTCATTGGTTGACCAATCGACCGTAACCTCATCTTTAACAGTTCCGCTTGCAGTTACATAATATGTACCCGACTTATCGAATGAGAGTGTTACCTTGCCGTCGGCATCCGTCGTTTTTCCGTTGATTTCGGTAAATTTGCCGTTTTCCCATGTTCCGATTGAAATATCGGATAGTGCAGTATCTGCCAAATCCTCCTCAAGGTATGCCATACCGAGATGGCCTTTGAGAGTAAGAGTGAGCTCCTCATTGGTTTTTACTGTCTTTTCTGCAATATCAAAGAATGTGTACCAATCTGCATAGTATGTATCGTCTTTGTTGATAGAGGCAACAAGCCTGTCGCCGTCGGAAACCGTGTGAGCACCAACTCCGTTTGATGCGCCTTCGTTATTAATGAAGAACATAGTGTTGTATGTTTCAACACCCCAAAGCTTTGTCACACTTGTGTAGCCGTTGTCGGTGAATGTCGCATATCCGTTTTCACTGTTATATTCCTTGTGTGCGGCAGCAAGTGCTTCATCATAAGTAAGCTTACCGTCGTCGTCAATGTCTTTTACCGTAACCTCACGGTTTACCATTGCATTTGAGTTGTTGTCGGATGCAAGCAAGCCCCGATTGCAGACGGTCATATAAACCACTGCATCCGGCGCAGGTGCTGCTTGTGCCGGCACCGCTGCGTCAGCCATACCAAAAATCATCACAAGTGATAAAAGCAGGCTTAAAATTCGTTTTGATTTCATTGTTTTTCTTCAATCCTTTCGTTGTTTGTTGTAACAATTTTTAAATTATCCACGGCAAATAAAAAAGCCGCAGTAATTTTATAAACAAAAATTACCACAGCTGAGTTTTTCTGTGATGAATCACAATTTGCTTGCACAACGATATAAGCCCTTACCATATATTCGTTACCGACATAAGGTTAAGTGCAAACAAAAACATTATTCCTATGCAAATGAGCACCTACGGAATAACATCAAAGCAGGTCTTGTGAGTCGCGCCATATAAGATTTTATTACAATCTTGCATTTTTATGCTCTGCCTTCTCGGTTTCCCAATGACCGGCTTTCACCGACGGGCATAAAAACCTTTGACGCATACACCGACAGTATTTCCCGGAGGATTCTCACCCCCTTCCCTTTTCACCGGCTATGCCTTGGCAGCATATGCATTTTACAGCATAACCGACACTTTGTGTGATGTATTGTGTGATGTATTATAACACACTCCCCGGCACAAATCAACTAACAAAACAAATAAATAATTGTAAAAAGCAAGCTTTTTTCTTTAGCATTTTCTATGCTTTTTGTTCTTATTTTGATAAAATTTGAATATTATTTTCATTTTATTTGACTTTATGATCATTTTATTATATAATAATAGATTAGTGATATTATGTTTATATTAGATTAATATATATTTGAAAGGACAGTGTTAAATATGACAAAAATTGACATTTTTTCAGGTTTTCTCGGTGCAGGAAAGACCACTCTTATCAAAAAGCTTATCAAAGAAGCCTATGCGGGTGAAAAGCTTGTGCTTATAGAAAATGAATTTGGAGAAATTGGCATAGACGGGGGATTTATGGCTGATGCGGGCATTGAGGTTACAGAGATGAACTCCGGATGCATTTGCTGTTCTTTGGTGGGCGATTTTGGCGAGGCTCTAAAAAAGGTGCTGGGCGAATACTCTCCCGACCGCATATTGATTGAGCCCTCCGGCGTGGGCAAGCTGTCCGACGTTGTAAAGGCGGTGCGCTCCATAGACGCTCAAAATGCCGTTCTTGGCGGCATTACCACCGTTGTTGATGCCAATAAGTGCAAAATGTATATGAAAAATTTTGGTGAGTTTTTTAACGATCAGATAGAGCACGCAAGCTCAATTATCCTTAGTCATACCGACAATATGAGCGATGACAAGTGCAAAAAATGTATTGACATGATTAGAGAGCACAATCACACTGCAACAATTGTTGCAACCGCATGGACCGAGATTGACGGAGCAGAAATTCTTTCTGCAATAGAGCATAAAAACACTTTGGAGTCAGACCTCAAAAAGCTTGAGAACGAAGAAATATGTCCCCATTGCGGCGGTCATCATGATCATGAAAGCAACGAGCATTGCCACGACCATGACCATGATGAGCACTGCCACTGCCATGACCATGATCACGATGAGCACTCCCATGACCATGATGAACACTGCCACTGCCACGACCATGACCACGATGAGCACTCTCACTGTCATGACCATCACCATCACCATGCAGATGAAGTGTTTACCAGTTGGGGAAAAGAAACAACCCGCAAATATACCGCTCAGGAGATAAAAGACATTCTTGGCGCTCTCGACGATTTCGAGACCTACGGCACTATCCTTCGTGCCAAGGGTATTGTTGCGGCAGAGGGAGGAAGCTGGATTCACTTTGATTATGTTCCCGACGAGCCCGACGTGAGGGAGGGCAAAGCAGGTGTTATCGGCAGAATCTGCGTTATCGGCTCCAAAATAAACGAGCAGGCTCTCTGCGAGCTTTTCGGCGTGTAAATTTTTGAAAGAAGGTCAAAATATGCCAAAAGAAATTCCCGTATATCTTTTTACCGGTTTTTTGGAAGCCGGCAAAACCAAAACTATTCAGGAAACTCTCGAGGACAAGAGCTTTAATACCGGCGAAAGAACGCTTCTTCTTATGTGCGAAGACGGTATTGAAGAATATGAGCCCTCAAGGTTTGCCGACAAAAATGTGTTTATTGAAGAAATAGAAAACGAAAGCGACATAAACAGAACCAAGCTTGCCACCTTAGCCAAGGCTCACAGGGCAGACAGAGTGCTTATAGAATACAACGGCATGTGGAATCTCAAAACTCTCTACGACGCAGTGCCGAGAGGGTGGCTAATATATCAGCAGCTTTTGTTTGCCGATGCCGATACCTTTGTAAACTACAACAATAATATGCGCTCCCTCGTGGTAGACAAGCTAAGCGGCTGTGAGCTTGTGGTGTTTAACCGCCCCTCCGATGCCACAAATAAGGAGGAGCTTCACAAAATTGTGAGGGGAGTGACACGCAGAGCCTCCATTGCCTATGAATATCCCGACGGCACTTTGGAATATGATAA
Source organism: Clostridia bacterium (assembly GCA_016293435.1). Lineage (GTDB taxonomy): Bacteria > Bacillota > Clostridia > UMGS1810 > UMGS1810 > RGIG1828. Next base: position 4,651 of record JAEDEG010000004.1, on the reverse strand, counting down.
TGAAGAGGACCCTTTGCCCTTTGACATTGATGCTCCGATAATAGAGATAGAAGACAGAGACTATGCTCTTTGGTTTCGCGATTTTGCCGAGGATATCAAAAAGTATAACGGAAAAACCATAAAATTTAAGGGTATTGTGGGAATAGACAAAAAAATGAAGCCCGGATGTGCAATATGCGGACGTCATGTTATGACCTGCTGCGTTGAGGACATTGAGTTTAAAGGGCTTGTGTGTGTAGATGTTCCCGAGTCTGCCTGTCTTAAAAACCGCGACTGGATAATTTTGACCGCAAGGATAAGCATTGAATATCACGAGCTGTACAAAAAGCCGGGTCCGGTGCTTCATGTGCTAAGTATCGAAAAATCCTCTCAGCCTGAGCAGGAGGTTGCAACGTTTTTTTAAAATCAATGTGTGGTATCTGCACCGATTTGTGCACTGTCGGTGCCGATTGATACGGCATTGTATATGACAGCTTCAAACGGCGGAAAAGATGCTTTGCGCCGCTTGATAAAGGAGATATTATGACTTTTATTGAAATTGTGCTCTTTGGGATAGGGCTTGCTATGGATGCTTTTGCCGTATCTGTGTGCAAAGGGCTCTGCATGAAAAAAATTAATTATTCTCACGCTTTGGTTATAGCTCTGTTTTTTGGAGGATTTCAGGCACTCATGCCCTATATTGGCTACTGGCTTGGCAAATCCTTTGAAATATATATAGTTCAGGTTGACCATTGGGTAGCATTTTTGCTTTTGGGCTATATCGGCATCAAGATGATACGCGAGGCATTTGAGCCCGAAACGGCAGACAGCTGTGATGTACGACAGAGACTGAATATTAAGGAGCTTTTTGTTCTTGCTGTTGCAACCAGCATAGATGCTCTGGCGGTAGGTATTACATTTTCCTTTTACAAAGACACCAATATATACAAAAATATTGCCACAATAGGCATCGTAACCTTTTTGATTGCCTTTTTCGGTGTTGTTATAGGCAACAAATTCGGCAGTAAATACAAAAACAAAGCAGAGTGTGCCGGAGGAATAATTCTTGTTTTGCTGGGAGCAAAAATTCTGCTCGAGGGCGTGGGGCTCTTATGACGGGCTGCACCCTGTGCCCCCGCCGATGCATGGTAAACCGTGACTTGGGAGAAGTGGGCTATTGCGGTGTTGACAGCGGCATAATCGTTGCAAGAGCCGCTCTCCATTTTTGGGAGGAGCCGTGTATTTCGGGCAGTCGCGGCTCGGGCACGGTGTTTTTTTCGGGCTGTAATCTCAAATGCATATACTGTCAAAACCGCCCCATAGCAATTGGTCAAAGCGGCAAAAGGATAACAGCTGAGCGTCTTGAGGAGATTTTTTTTGAGCTAAGAGAAAAAGGTGCACTCAATATCAATCTTGTTACACCCACCCATTTTGTGCCTCAAATCAGAGAGGCTATTATATCTGCCAAAGAAAAAGGCTTTTCCTTGCCCTTTGTATATAATTGCGGCGGATATGAATCGCCGGAAACCATAGATAGTCTGGAATCTCTCATCAACATATACATTCCCGATTTTAAGTACTGGAGCTCAGAGGCGGCAACGGCATTTTCGTCGGCTCCCGATTATCCCGAAGCGGCAAAGGCGGCAATTGCCCAAATGCACCGCCAGTGCCCGTTGCCTCGTTTTGACTCAGACGGCATACTCCAAAGCGGAGTTATCGTGCGTCATATGCTGCTTCCGGAGCATGTGTATGAGGCAAAGCAGATAATGAAATATCTGTATAACACCTATGGCGACAGCATTATATACAGTATAATGAGCCAGTATACACCAATGCAAAATTTTGACAAATATCCCGCACTGAGCCGCAAAGTCAAAAAGAAAGAATACGAAAAGCTTGTGAACTATTGTATTGAGCTCGGCATAGAAAATGCATACATTCAAGACGGCAAATCTGCCGAAAAAAGCTTTATACCGCCCTTTGACAACGAGGGTGTGCAACAAACCGAAAGGAAAGATACAAATGAGTGAATATCACGCAGGAGAATATGATATAGCCGTAATAGGCGGAGGTCATGCCGGATGTGAGGCAGCCCTTGCCGCCGCAAGGCTTGGGGCAAAAACAATAATGTTTGTTATTAATATGGACACCGTTGCCAACATGGCATGCAATCCGTGTATCGGCGGTACGGCAAAGGGGCATCTTGTGCGTGAGATAGATGCTCTCGGAGGCGAAATGGGCAAAATTGCCGACAAAACCTTTATTCAGTCGCGCATGCTCAACCGCGGAAAGGGTCCCGCCGTATATTCACTCCGTGTTCAGTCTGACCGCCGCAGATATTCGGAGGAAATGAAGCACGTTTTGGAAAAATGCGAAAATCTCGATATAAAGCAGGCAGAGATTGTGGAAATCGGCTTTGACCAAAACAACGCCGTTACCTCGGTGCTGACGCATCTGGGTGCACGCTACAGTGTCAAGGCGGCAATCGTTGCCACAGGCACATATTTACGGGGCAGGGTCATAGTGGGAGACGTGAGCTTTGAGAGCGGACCCGACGGAGTTTTTCCGGCAAAAAGCTTGTCGGAATGTCTCAAAAACAAAGGCATAAAGCTTATGCGATTTAAGACCGGCACCCCTGCCCGAATAAACAAAAACAGCATTGATTTTTCGAAGATGGAGGTTCAGGAGGGTGACAAAGACATTGTTCCCTTTTCTTTTGAAAACACATATATCGGCGAAAATCAAGTCAACTGCTATCTCACCTACACCAATGAAGAAACCCACCGCATAATAAAAGAAAATCTTCACCGCTCACCGCTCTACAGCGGCACAATTGAGGGTGTTGGCCCCCGATATTGCCCCTCTATAGAAGACAAGGTTGTTCGCTTTGCCGACAAGTCTCGTCATCAGCTCTTTATAGAGCCTATGGGCATAAACACCGACGAAATGTATATTCAGGGCTTTTCTTCAAGCCTGCCCGAGGATGTGCAGCACAAGATGATACATTCTATTGCAGGGCTCGAAAATGCTAAAATGATGCGTACAGCCTATGCAATAGAGTATGACTGCTGTGACGCAACAGAGCTCTATGCCACCCTGGAATTTAAAAAATATCCCGGTCTTTACGGAGCAGGTCAGTTCAACGGCAGCTCAGGCTACGAAGAAGCGGCATCTCAGGGGCTTGTTGCAGGTATCAATGCCGCGCTAAAGATCTCCGGCAAAAAGCCGTTTATTATGGACAGAAGCGAAAGCTATATAGGCACTCTCATAGACGACCTCACGGTCAAGGGCACCGGCGAGCCTTATCGCATGATGACCTCAAGGAGTGAATACCGTCTTATTCTCCGTCAAGACAATGCCGATCTAAGGCTTACTCCGAGAGGGAGAGAAATCGGTCTGATATCAGACGAAAGATATCAGAAGTTTTTGAACAAAAAAGCTCTTATCGAAAAAGAAATTGAACGTGTTGAAAAGCTGGTCATTTCACCAAAATCTGCCAATGAGCTGCTGCAAAAATACAATTCTGCGCCCATAAGCTCCGGCGTAAAACTCGGAGAGCTGCTCAGGCGCCCCGAGCTCAATTATGAGCTGCTTGCACCCATAGATCCGGGCAGGCCAAAGCTCAGCCCCGACGTGTGTGAGCAGGTGTACATTCAGATTAAGTATGACGGATATATAAAAAAGCAGTTGGAGCAGGTAGACAAATACAAAAAGCTTGAAGCAAAGCTTATTCCCGATTCGATAGATTATGACAAAATAGACGGCCTTAGAATAGAAGCCCGCCAGAAGCTTTCCAAAATTCGCCCCCGTTCGGTGGGGCAGGCAAGCCGTATATCAGGTGTTTCACCTGCCGATATGAATGTGCTTTTGATATACCTTCAAATAAATAAGGAGAATGACTGAATTGAGCATAATCACAGATATAATGTTGGCTCACGGTGCAGCCAAAGAATGTGCCGAAAGGTTTGACAAATACTATAAATTGCTCATTGAGTGGAACAAAAAAATAAATCTTACTGCCATAACCGATGAGAGAGAAGCGGCGCTAAAGCATTTTGTAGATTCTGTTTCGCCCATAGACTGCTGCAAAATAAAGCCCGGCAGCAAGATAATAGACGTGGGTACCGGTGCCGGCTTTCCCGGACTTCCGCTCAAAATTTATGACAGCACCCTGTCGGTAACTCTTGTAGATTCGCTCAACAAGCGGATAAACTTTTTGAATGAGGTTATATCGGAGCTTGGCCTGACCGATGTTGAAACAGTCCATTCCAGAGCCGAGGAGCTTGCCAAAAACAAGGACTACCGCGAAAGCTATGACTATTGCGTGTCGCGTGCGGTGGCAAATCTTGCCACACTTTCGGAGCTTTGTTTGCCTTTTGTAAAGGTTGGCGGATATTTTGTGAGCCTCAAGGGTCCCAAAGCCAAAGAGGAGATAGCCGCAGCAAAAAAGGCTGTCTCTGTTATGGGAGGCAGCCTTGAAGAGGTTGTAGGCTACAGCGTTGATAAAACCGATTATGAACATAATCTCGTTATAATAAAAAAGGCTTCACCCACTCCGGCAAGGTATCCGCGCAATGCGCCAAAGCCTGCAAAAGAGCCGATTGGTTAATTATTTTATTTATAACTAAATTAAGATGTCACCCGCCTCTATAGGCGGCGGGTGACATCTTAA
>JAEDEG010000246.1 GCA_016293435.1 Clostridia bacterium | reverse complement strand
ATCGCTGTTTTTGATTTCAGACATATATCCTGCTGTTATTACACCGGCAGGCAGTGCGATAATTGCAATACCCAAAACGGATGATAGCATTGTGACCAATCTTCCGATAACGGTTACCGGATATATATCCCCGTATCCGACCGTCGTAAGAGATACAGTCGCCCAATAGATTGCATCAAAAAAAGTATTGAACGAATCCGGCTCCACATTGTAAATAACCAATGCAGAAATCAAGATATAAGAAAATGCCAAAGAACCGACGGCGCTCAAAACCTTTCTCTGATTTTTAAACACATTAGCAATAATCTCAAAACTCTTTGAATATCTTAAAAACTTAAAGGTTCGTAATACTTTAAGTGTGCGCAGCAGTCTAAAGAGCTTAAGTAATTTAAACCCATTATTTAATACTGTTAAAGACGGTAGAATAGACAATAAATCGATAATTGCCATAGGTGTAATGGGATAGAGAAAAAACGAGCCAATAGATTTTTCCAATTTCAAATCTGCCGTAATAAAGCGCAAAATATAGTCAATGATAAAAATCGAAACACTGATATTATCAATCCACACAAACAAAGCATTCGATGTTTTGAAAGCAAGAGGGACAATGCTTACAATTATCGTCCCCATCATGATGAAATCATAAATTCTACTTAATTTATTATCACCATCGGATGGTTCTATAATTTTAAAAATAAACTTCCTCATAAGGCAACTCTCGAACAACTATAAACAACTATGAAAAAGAACACAAGAAACGCAAAGTGACGATTTTATTGTGTTATGGACACATTGTCACTACTTTATGTGTATTATAGCATAAAAGTGATAGGGGTGCAAGAGCGTTCGCACGAAGTCGCAACGTCGTTTCTCCGCAGGAGAACACCGTTGGTGCAAAGCATCACATCATTTGTGGCTCTTGCCATAATATCGTTTGCACCGCAAGGTGTAACATCGTTGGTGTAGCCACATTATTTTGTGTCCGCAAGCGTAGAACGATGTTGACCTATTGGTAAAATGATGTTTGCGGTTTCACCGCAAAAGGATGTTGTGTCCTGCGGACACAAACACAAAAAGAAAGACACGATTTAATGCCGTGTCTTTCTTTTTGTCAAGAGGCAACAAAAAAGAAGCCAGTATAAAATTTTGATATGGAGTTGAACCTGCAAGGGCTTTGTTATTCATATTGAAAAGGCAAGGAAAAAATCAAAATGCATTTTGATGTTCAAACAAAGCGCGTTGGTACTTAATAGGCGTTTCATTTTGTTTGTGTTTTTGATTCGGAAGTTATTTATTTTTAGTTTTCGCTGTGTTTCTCCTTTTTGCCGTAAACGCCTGTAATGGTCAGCATACCGCCGTTGACAAAGAGAAGTGCAATCCACAGTGCCATGTGGCTGTTATCTCCCGTCTGCGGGGGTTTGCTATCGTCGGGTAGCCTCGCTATTACGGTGTCTGCCTTAGCGATCTCTTTCGTTGCCGCAGCGTCCTTGTAATACTTGCCGCAGCCGGAGCAGTACCAGTATTCGATATTGCCCTCGGCGGTCTTGGTCGCCGCCTTTGCCGGGAAGTGCTTCAGATCGGCATGGCTGTTCGGAGCAAGCTCTCCGTATTCTTTCCTGCAGTATTCGCAGACTGCCTTATCCTTGCAGGTAGCCTCGCCGCCTGCATGCTCTGAAAGCGTTGCACCGCAGATGTCGCAAATATGGTCTTTGGGTGCGGCATCGGTATGCTCGCTCTTGAGCGATACAACCTTGCTTGCGGAAATATCAAACCCGTCGGCTGTCTTTGCACCTGCGTATACCTTAAAGCTGTTTTCGCTCGGTTCATACTCCGTTACAGGCACAATTCCGAACAGTTCATTGTTTTCAATGATTGCCGGAAGCCCCAAGTCTCCTTTGTTTTCAAACTCATAACCGTAAACGGGGTCGGTTGCACCCTGAGGCAAAGTAAAGCTGAATTTGTAATCCTGCGTTATGCAAACCGAGTCCGCACCGTTTATGGTAATGGTCGGAATATCCTTTTTCGCAGTTTCATCATCACAGTATTGGCACTTCTTCCAGTACTGTCCGTTTTCGCTCTGCCACTCGTAGGTGTGTCCGTTA
>JAEDEG010000088.1 GCA_016293435.1 Clostridia bacterium | reverse complement strand
AGAGAATTAAACTGGCAAGCACAATATGATCTTGACAAAATGTGCGCCGACAGCCGGAACTTTACTTTGAAAAATTTGTGATATTATAAAAAAGCAGATAAGCTATATAATAATTGACACAAATTACGCAAAAAAGCTAAATAAAGTCATTTAAAAAGCCGAGGATTCAATTTCCTCGACTTTTTTTGATATATAATTTTATAGGCCAAGAAGTCTTTGTGCCACATTAAAATACACAAGCAGTGACAGCGCATCAACAATTGTTGTGATAAAAGGACTTGCCATAACCGCAGGGTCAAAGCCTATCTTTTTGGCTGTTAAGGGAAGCACCGACCCCACAAGCTTGGCAATTATAATTGTAACACACAGTGTTATATTTACAACGAGTGCAATATACCACTCATTTTGTCCGTCGGATGAAATTGCCGCTCTGTCAAAAATCATCATTTTTCCAAAATTTACCACTGCCAGCGTAAGTCCGCATAGAATTGCAACTCTAAGTTCTTTCCACATTATACGAAAGATATCTTTCATATCAATATCACCCAAAGAAAGACTTCGGATAATTGTAACAGATGTCTGACCGCCGGAATTACCTGCGGTATCCATCAGCATTGGTATAAATGCTGTCAGTACAACGCATCCGGCAAGGGCACTTTCAAATGAGCTGATAATTTTGCCTGTGAAGGTTGCAGATACCATCAAAAGCAAAAGCCACGGTATACGCTGTTTCCATGTTTCATAGATTCCCGTACGCAGATACGGCTTTTCTGACGGAATGAGAGCCGCCATTTTTTCGATATCCTCGGTGGCCTCGTCCTGCAATACGTCGATAGCATCATCGAATGTGACAATTCCAAGCAGACGTTCTTCTTCATCAACAACAGGGATTGCCATGAAGTCATATTTGTCAAACGCGTTTGCAACGTCTTCTTTATCGTCGTGAGTATTAAAACGAATTACATTTGTTTCCATTAAATCCTCAACGATTTCATCACCGCGGGCAAGAAGCAGAGTTCTTACCGATATCATACCAATCAGCTTGTTGTTGAGGTCTGTGACATAGCAGGTATAAATTGTTTCTTTGTCGATACCTGTGCTTCTTATGTGAGCTATAGCTTCGTCAACCGTGAAATTCTTTTTCAGCCGTACATATTCGACGGTCATTATGCTTCCGGCAGAATCTTCGGGATATTTGAGAATTTCGTTTATCCATCTTCTTGTATCGGAGCTCGTAAAACGCAAAACTCTTTTTACAACATTTGCCGGCATCTCTTCGATAATATCAACGGCATCGTCAACAAACAAATCGTTCACAACGTCTTTGAGCTCGTTATCGCTAAAGCTTTTTATCAGTGTTTCCTGCCCTTCCGAATCCATTTCGACAAATGTAGCCGCAGCCTGATCCTTTGGCAATATACGAAAGGCAAGCAAAAGCTCCTCGCTCGAAAGATCCATTAAAAAATCTGAAATATCAACCGGATTCATCTCGGCAAGCTGTGCTTTCAGTTTTGAAAATTGCTTTGATTTGAGCAGGTCCAAAGCCAAAACCTGATCTTGAATACTGTTATCCACGTAACACTCCTCCTAAATTGGTTTGTCGGCATAAATGCCTTTAGGTAGGAAGTATCTATACATGCAAATTAGCGGATCGAAACAGACGCACCGGTATTGCGCTGCATCACATTACACCCGACATATTCACTGCCTCGACTACCTCCCGCGTCCATTTCATCACCCCGTTTTCAGTTAATTTTGTTGTGCTTAATGCACCTTTACAATTATATACCAAAACAAATAATTTGGCAAGAAAAAAATTAATAAATATCAGGCTGTTCTGCCCTCTGATTTTTGGCTTTTTTGAGATATACGAAATACAAAGCTCCAAAAACCACCAGGCATGCAAATGCCAGAAGCTGAGAAACCCTGAATGTACCAATCATCAGGCTGTCGGTTCTGAGTGCTTCAATCCAGAAACGCCCAAGTCCGTACAAAGATGCATATGCAAAAAATAGTTGACCGTTGTAGCGATAGAATTTGTACACTATAACAAGCAAACAAACAAGAACACCAAGACACCACAGCGATTCGTACAAAAAGGTTGGATGTACAGGTGTGTTGGGATTTATATCCATTCCGCTGTTTTTGAGAGAGGTGAGATAATCTTTTACTGCTTTGCTTGTCATGCCCCACGCCAAAGTTGTGTTATCTCCGAAAGCCTCCTGATTGAAAAAATTGCCCCATCTGCCAATCATCTGACCGGTAATAAGACCAACCGCGCCGATATCAAAAATTTTTAATATCTTCTTTTTTTTTACAATGCAAAAGACTATGGCGGATGTCACAGCACCTATTATGCCGCCGTATATTGCAAGCCCGCCGGAGCGAATATCAAAAACCAAAGCAAAACTGCCCGAATATTCTTCCCATTTAAAAATAACATAATACAGCCTTGCACAAATTATTGCAAATGGTGCACAAGCAAGTGCAATATCTATTGCAATATCCTTTGATTCTCCAAGCTTGCCAGCTATAGCAGATGCCATATATATACCGGCAACGAAACCGAGAGCTATTATAATGCCATACCAATATATAGGAATGCCAAACAAAGAAAAAGCAACTCTGTCGATAAAAAGATTTATACCCAATCCCGGAAATGATACTGTCATACAAAAAGTCACCGCCTCTGAAGAAATAATTATTCCTATTTTTCAAATGGTAAAACGACACTCAAAACGCAGTTTTCTTCGGTAACTACTTCGTTTAGAGCTCGGGAGAGATCTTCTTCGGTTATAGACTGGCATATCTTTGGAAAACGCGTTATATCCACATCGCTCAAAAAATTGCGGCAGATAAGGTTTCCTATTGTTTCAACGTTATTGAATGAACGTATAAAGGAGCCAAAGAAAGAACGTTTTATTCTTTCAAATTCGTCTTTATTGAAGCCTTGAGTGCGATATTTATCGGCAGAGGCCAAAATTTTTTCTTTAAGAAGCTTGGGCTCTTCACATTCACCGCCAAAAGATATACAGGAGAAAGGAAGCTCTGTCATTACATCGGTACCAAAAGTGTCGTTAATCAAACCGCTTTCATAATTTTCTCTGTAAAAATCACTGCTCTTGCCGGCAAGAATATTGACAATAAGCTTTAACACTGCCTCCCTTTTGATGAGTTCATCACCTGTTTTTAGATAATTATCTTTAAAGCCGATATTGCATATTGTTTTTGCAACGCTTGAGCGTGCTTCGATATATTTTTGAGCAACTGCTTCAGGCTCATCGGGATATATGCTTGTAACCTTGCCGTTTTGCCTGTTTTTAACTGTTTGTTCTACAAGATCAAAGACAATCTGAGGATCAATATCACCCGAAACTGCCACAACCATGTTGGCAGGATTATAATAGGTGTTGTAACAATTGTAGAGCACATCTGTGTCTATCTCGGAAATACTTTCAACAGTTCCGGCAATATCAATTCTCACAGGATTTTGACTGTAGAGTGCCTTTAGCATGTTAAACTCTACCACCCACTCGCCGTCATCGTCATACATTTTGATTTCCTGACCTATTATACCCTGCTCTTTTTTTATATTTTCGTCGGTAAAATACGGCTGCTGAACATAGCTCAGCAAATGTGTGAAGCATTCTTTAAAATAGTTTGTGCACGAAAACAGGTAGCATGTGTTTGTAAATGAGGTAAATGCATTGGCATTGGCACCGTATTTTGAAAATGTATCAAACGCATTGCTGCCGTCGGGCTGTTCAAACATTTTGTGCTCAAGAAAATGTGCCACACCGTCGGGAACTGTGATATCAGCATCGGTGCCCAGAGGGACAAATCTGTTGTTTACAGAGCCAAACTTTGTGCCATAGATAGCATAGGTTTTTGAATAGCCTTTTTTGGGTATGACATAAACACGGAGCCCGGTTGAATGAACACCCTCATAAATTGTTTCATCAAGTGATTCTATATATCTCTTTGAATAATTCATTATTTGTGTGCCTCCTTGCCGTTTAGAAAATAAACCGTATCGAGCTTGACGTTTTCAAAAGCTTTCAAAACATCTTCTCTTGTAACTTTGGCAACCAACTCGCAAGCCTCATCGAGACTCGGAAATTTGTCACTGAAGGAGAAGCCCAGATAATAATCAACCAAAATTCCCGGACTGTCTTCGTAGGACTTGTAGCTGCTTATGATATATTCTTTGGCAATATTTAGCTCATCATCGGTAAAGCTGCCATCTCTGACATTTTCAAGCTCGGCCATTACGGCATTTTTGGTCTTTTCAAAATTAACAAACTCTATGCCGCTTCCAACGAGCATAAGCGAATTGTATTTATCGAGCCTTGAATATGCATAATAGCATAGACTCATTTTTTCACGGACATTATTAAACAGCTTGGAGTGGGCTCCCGACCCGAAAATACTGTTACCTGTAAGGAGCGCATAATAAAGCGGACTGTCAACATTGATTCCGCTGCGAAATCCCATTGCAAGCTTACCCTGATTAACATCGAGATTATCTTCTACAAGCTTAACCTCACCCGGTGCCTTGGTGCTGCATTCGATTGTGAGCGGAGATATGGAAAAATTAAAATCCGAAAAATAGTCTTTCAGCATTGCAAGAAGTGTATCGGCGCACACATCCCCTACCACAAAAATGTCTATAGGACTGGAGGTTATAATTGATTTGTAGTGCTCATACAAATCCTTTGCGCTGATTTTATCAATATCCTCGGCATAGCCTATCTCCACAATGGCATTTGGCTCGCCCTTGCACATCTCCTCAATGCATCTTACGCTTGCATATGAGCGTTTGTCATTAATCAGACCTTCAATATCATCATACAGATTTTTCTTTTGGCTAAGTACATATTCTTCGCAAAATGCACCGTCCGAAACATATGGCTTAAAAAGCAAATCAAGCATAAGACCAATAGCCTGAGCCTGAGTGTTTTCACCGGTAAAACGGTCGGATACTACATTCGTGGAAGAAACGATGCTCTGTATGTTTGCTCTTTTGGACACACCGACGTCAAATATACAGCCATATAGATTTTCGGCATAGACATTGAGCTCATTCAATGAGGGATAATCGGCAGTCGCAGTTTTCAAAACCTTGGAAAGCAGAGAATTATAGGTTACCTCTGAGCGAACAAGCTTTCTGTGAAGATAGACGCATGAATAAACTGTTTTATATCTTTTGTCATCGATAATATACAAATTTATATTGTCTGAAACGGCATATTTTACCGCATTACTCATATTATCAAATCCTCTCTGTTTTAATATATATATAGTATTATATACAATTTAAGGAAAACAATCAAGAGTTTTTACTTTGTTTTTTATATTATTTCCGACATACATATATGTTTTGAAGCGGCAACTGTCGAATTACACAAAAACAAAACATTGCGATTGTGTTATATTCACAAAAAAATCTTTCCGAATATTAATTTTATTGACAAATTAATTACTTTTCTATATAATGGATACAAACAGACTAACAGAAAAGAGGTATCACTAAATGGAGATAACCGGAATCAAAATTAAGAAGATTGCCACCGAAAACAAAATGAAAGCTATTGCCTCAATCAAGATAGACGATTGTTTTGCAGTTCATGACATCAAAGTCATTGAAAATGAGGATAAGGTTTTTGTAGCTATGCCTAACAAACGTTTGAAAGACGGTACTTTCAAGGATGTGGCACATCCTATTAATTTTGAAACACGAGCAATGATTGAAAAAGCTGTAATTGAAGCCTACAACCAAGCAGAAATCGAAGAATAATTTTTCAAATATACAGTGATAAGAGCCTGGTTAGGCATACGAGAGTCCGCTTGTAATTTGAAATATTTTTTGTTGTACTTCTCGCATTTATGTTAAAAAATTACTGTGTCTGTATACAGACACAGTAATTTTTTTATTTTTGGGTTAAATATTCGTCAATAGCTTTGGCAGCAGCTTTGCCGGCACCCATGGCAAGAATTACCGTGGCGGCACCTGTTACGGCATCGCCGCCGGCATATACGCCGTCTTTTGAGGTTTTGCCGGTTTGTTCTTCAACGATAATACCACCCCATTTGTGAGTTTCGAGACCGGCAGTGGTGGACTTGATAAGAGGATTGGGAGATGTGCCGATAGACATTATCACACAATCACATTCAAGCTCAAATTCGCTGTTTTCTTTGACAACGGGTTTTCTTCTGCCTGATGCATCGGGCTCGCCGAGCTCCATTTCTACACAAGTCATGCTCTTTACAAAGCCATTTTCGTCCGGATTTATCTCTATGGGATTGGTAAGCAGGCGGAATATAACGCCTTCCTCTTTGGCATGCTCTACCTCCTCGGCTCTTGCAGGGAGCTCCTCCATAGATCGTCTGTATACAATATAAACCTCTTCAGCGCCGAGCCGGAGGGCGCTTCTTGCTGCATCCATTGCAACATTACCTCCGCCCACAACAGCAACCTTTTTTGCCTTGTAGATTGGAGTTTGGCTATCGGGGAGGTATGCCTTCATCAAATTGACCCTTGTGAGATATTCATTGGCAGAATACACACCCTTAAGATTTTCGCCGGGGATGTTCATAAAACGAGGGAGCCCGGCACCGGAGCCGATAAACACAGCTTCAAAACCTTCGTCCGACATTAGTTCATCTACAGAAACCGTTCTTCCGACAACGGTGTTGGCAGCAATGGTTACCCCCATGCTCTTTAGAGAATCTATCTCTTTGGCAACAATCGTTTTGGGCAGACGAAATTCGGGAATACCGTATACAAGCACGCCTCCGGGAGTGTGAAGTGCCTCAAAAACTGTAACATCATAGCCTTTTTTTGCAAGGTCACCCGCACAGGCAAGGCCTGACGGTCCCGAGCCGACAACGGCAACCTTATGACCGTTGGATTGGGGCTTTTGCACAGACTTTTCTGCATTGGCATTGTGCCAATCGGCAACAAATCTTTCGAGCCGACCGATTGCAACGGGTTCTCCCTTTATGCCTCTGACGCACCTACCTTCGCACTGATTTTCCTGCGGGCACACTCTGCCGCAAACGGCAGGAAGTGAGTTGGTTGCAGAAATAATCCGGTATGCAGCTTCAAAATCGCCTTTTGCAACCTCGGCTATAAATTCGGGAATATTAACAGAAACGGGGCAGCCGGCAGTGCATGGCCTATGCTTACAATTAAGACAACGCTTTGCTTCATCAATTGCCTGCTCCTCGGTATAGCCCAAAGCAACCTCTGCAAAATTGTTTTTTCGCACCAAGGGCGCCTGAGTGGGCATTTCGTTTTTTTGGGGTGACATATTTGCCATTTATTTCGCCTCCATATTAAAGAGATTGCAGCTTTCTTCATGTCTGGTACGTTCAAATGTTTTGTACATAGAAGAACGCGCCATTGCTTCATCAAAATCTATAAGATGACCGTCAAATTCGGGTCCGTCTACGCATGCAAATTTTACCTCGCCGCCAACGGTGAGTCTGCATCCGCCGCACATTCCGGTGCCGTCTATCATTATCGGATTCATGCTGGCTACGGTTTTTATACCATATTCTTTGGTGAGAGCACATACGAATTTCATCATAATGAGCGGGCCGATGGTAATTACCTCATCATATTGTTCACCGCTCTCGATGAGTTCTCTTAGTGCATCGGTTACAAGACCCTTTTTGCCGACTGAGCCATCATCTGACATGAGAACAAATCGGGAGCTGTGAGCCTTAAACTCATCTTCCAGAATAACAAGGTCTTTGGTTCTGAAGCCTATTATGGCATGAACCTCTGTGCCCTGCTCAAAAAATTTTTTGGCAACCGGATAAGCAATAGCACTGCCAACGCCGCCGCCGACAACTGCAACCTTCTTCTTACCCGAGGTCTGTGTGGCTTTGCCGAGAGGACCTACAAAATCGGAGATATATTCACCCTCGTTTTTGTGATTGAGCTTTTCGGTTGTGGAGCCTACTATCTGAAAAATAACCGTAACTGTGCCACGGACAGCATCATAATCGGCAACAGTGAGAGGAATGCGCTCACCGCTTTCGTCTACACGAAGGATTACAAACTGACCGGGATTTGCCTTGCGGGCAACAGCTGGGGCTTCTATTTCCATTAATGTTACATAAGGATTAAGAACTTTTTTTGTAACTATTTTATACATATCCAATCCCTCCATAAATAAATTATAACACAAATATGCTTATCATTCAAGCAAATCTTTTATATATCTGCATTATATAAAAAGATGCTGCATAACACACAGCATCTTTTTATTATATTTTACTATTCTTTTTAATGTTTATCAAACAATACCCTGAGCTTCCATAGCTTTTGCAACCTTGAGGAAGCCTGCGATATTTGCACCGGCAATGAGGTCGCCCTCCATGCCAAATTCTTTTGCAGCTTCAACAGAAGAATAATAGATATTCTTCATGATTTCGCGAAGTTTTTCGTCGACCTCTGCGGCAGTCCAGCTGTAACGCATTGAGTTTTGAGACATTTCGAGACCCGATACTGCAACACCGCCGGCATTGACTGCCTTTGAGGGAGCAATAATTACGCCGTTATCCTTTAAATATTTAACTGCGTCATTGGTTGTGGGCATGTTGGCAACTTCAACATAATATTTAACACCGTTTGCAACAATTTTCTTAGCTTGCTCTACGTCTACCTCGTTTTGAGTAGCGCATGGCATGATAATATCAACCTTTTCGCCCCAGGGCTTTTCGCCGGCAAAGAAAGGAACACCGAATTTGTCGGAATAGTCCTGAACTCTGTTGCGGCAGGAAGCGCGCATTTCAAGAAGGTAATTGACCTTTTCTTCTGTGCTTATTCCGTCTTTATCATATATATAGCCGTCGGGACCGGAAATTGCAACAACCTTGCCCCCGAGCTCATTAACCTTTTTGATTGTGCCCCATGCAACATTACCGAAGCCTGATACTGCAAAGAGCTTGCCTTTGATATCTTCGCCGTAGGTCTTGAGGAGCTCAACAGTATAGTATACTGCGCCATAGCCGGTTGCTTCGGGACGGACAAGAGAGCCGCCGTACTGGAGACCCTTGCCTGTAAGAACACCGGTAAACTCATTGGAAAGCCTTTTATACTGACCGAAAAGATAGCCGATTTCTCTGGCACCTACGCCAATATCTCCGGCGGGAACGTCGGTATCGGCACTTATGTACTTTGAAAGCTCTGTCATAAAGCTCTGGCAAAATCTCATAACCTCTGCATCGGATTTGCCGTTGGGGTCAAAATCGGCACCGCCTTTACCGCCGCCCATAGGAAGACCGGTAAGGGAATTTTTGAAGGTCTGTTCAAAGCCGAGGAACTTAATAATGCCCTCATATACGGAGGGATGGAAACGCAATCCGCCCTTATAGGGTCCTATTGCACTGTTGAACTGTACACGAAAACCTCGGTTAACCTGAGGCTTGCCGCTGTCATCTACCCAGGGAACTCTGAACTTGATAATTCTCTCAGGTTCAACAATCATATCGATAACACCTTTTTCGATAAACTGGGGATATTTTTCTACAACGGGCTCGAGACTTTCGAGAACCTCTCTTACAGCCTGATGAAACTCGGGCTCACCCGGATTGCGCTGAATTACATTTTCCATTACTTGCGCAAGATACTCATTTTGAATACTCATTTCTACCTCCAATTAATTTGTCCAGTGGATTTATAAATAGATTATATTATAAAACGAAAGCTTTGTCAATATATATTCGACAATAATTTTACATATTTTCAATATTGTACATCAATTTGTGTATTGATGGTGTTTGTAACCGATGTAACATTTACATCAACTCTGTCAATATATATGGCTGCACAGCTGTCAACGGATTTTATAATACGATTTTGAATCTGCGAGCTGATTTTTCTGAAATCTCTGCCATACTTGAGTTTAACATCTATGCGAAACTCATTTTTTGTACCGCTTCCGTAATATACAACCTTTTCGACAGAGGCAACTCCCTCTACGAGGGATGCCTCATGAGCCGCTATCCGGCAAAGAACCCTCTCGGAAATATCAAAATCGCCTATATAGCTATATTTGGGTCTGATTATTGTTCTTTCCTGAGGATTTTTGTCAAAGAGGTCTCCGGCAAACTTTTTGATTGAAGAAATAGGATCTAACCAGTATCCCGAAAAGGTACGCTTTATCTCAAATGCCGGTACGGGAATTACATGCTTGCCAAACTTTGAACGCATTATAGTGGCGCTTTTAATCTCTTCTTTTGTGGCAACATCTTCTATATGAATGTGCTTATCAACGGGAGAAACCCCTATTCTTTCGGCAATGAGGTTAACCATTTTTTCACTTGTTCCCAAAATCAGAATTGAGTTTTCACCCGATTTTTTTATTGCCTTGGCCACCTCGGCACTGTGGTCGCTGTCATTAAATATTGCGCGCAGAGTTGAAGCATAGGGGCTTTTTTCTTTTTTGGCGGATTTGCCCGCAAGAACCTTTCCATCACATATAAGAAGCCCATCGTCGACTATGAGACGAATTCCGTTATTCTTGGCAACGGCGAGCGCACGGAAGCTCTTGCCGGTTCCGCTCTTTCCGGAAAAGCCATATGTCAGCATTGGTCATCTTCCATAAGCGCCATCTGATATGACAGTGTCATCAAAGAATCACTCAGATGCACGTTTTCTATTATTACATCACCGGGCAGCTTAAGGTCTACGTGGGCAAAATTCCAAAGAGCTTTTATACCACATTCCACTACGGTCTCGGCAACACTGTTTACAGCCGTCTTTGGAACTGCAAGTATTGCAATATCGGGTTTTTCTGACTTTATAAAATCGGCAATACCGTTGTATGAGCTTACAACAAGATCTCCGATAGATGTTCCGA
>JAEDEG010000245.1 GCA_016293435.1 Clostridia bacterium | reverse complement strand
CTGAAGTGACCCCCAAAGTTTAGACAAAAATCAAATATTAACTTACTTGTGAATGAGTTCGGAACTGTACCGGACTCATTCCTTTTAGTTTCATAGAAATTCTTTCGTTATTGTAGTAATCAATATACCTTTTCAATTCATCAATGAAAGCGTTAACGCTTTCAAATTTTTCGCCGTAAAACATTTCAACTTTAAGTCTGCCAAAAAAGTTTTCCATAGCTCCATTGTCCATGCAGTTACCTTTTCTTGACATACTTTGCTTGATATTGTGTTCTTTAAGCAGCCGTTGATATTCAGCGTGCTGATATTGCCACCCCTGATCCGAATGGAACAAAGGCGTTGCATTCTTTGGGAGTTTTTCAAACAATCCACTTAACATTTCCCTTACTTGCTGCAAATCCGGATGCAGTGAAATGGAATATGATATAATTTCCCGATTGAATAAGTCCATTACGGGAGACAGATATACTTTCTCGTTGCAAACATTGAATTGTGTAACATCTGTTGTTAACTTTTCATAAGGCTTGTCTGCGGAAAAATCACGATTCAAAAGATTAGCGGCAACCTTGCCAACCTGACCTTTGTATGAATGATATTTCTCGTTTTTACGCCGTTTTCCCTTTAATCCAAGGCTTTTCATTAGCTTTTGAACGGTTTTATGATTAATTGTATATCCTTTGTTTCGCATAATGGCAAGTATTCTGCGATAACCGTATCTTTCCTTGTGTTCTGCAAAAATAACTGCTATCTCTTTCTTTTCTGTTTCATACTTGTCTTTTATTGGATTTTTCAAGTAATGATAGTATGTACTTCTTGCCATGCCGGACAACTTTAACAACTCTTTCAGCGGATATCTTTGCCTTAATTCAGAGATTATTTCTGCCTTTTCCCGCTCTTTCGCTCTTCCGCAAGAACTAAGGCACTCAGTTTTTTTAAGTATTCTATCTCCATTCGCAAGCGTTGGTTCTCGGCAATTAAGTCTTCTTCAACCTTTTTATCAAGCTTCGGCGGTCTGCCTTTTCTTGTGCCGCCGGCGGCACAAGCTCTGCCTCGTCTTTCTTTCATCAGACCTTCGGCTCCTTCTTCTAAGAATATGCGTTCCCACCGTTGAATTGTTCCTATCGCAGATGTTGGAGATACTCCTTGCAAATACTTTCTTACCGTTTCTCCATAACTTAAATGGTGTTCTCGCATATCCATTATAACAGATATTTTGAATTCCGGCGTGTAGGCTTTGTAAATTTGTCCTTTCTTTCCCATAAAAATATGCACCTCCAAAAGGTCTAACTTTTGGGGTGCATATCAAAATTCCGTTCACTCCGAAATTTTTTTCGAAAAAATAATGCACCGCTTTCTCATTTTTTCTGCTTAAAAGCGGTGCATTATTTTGTTGTAGTTTAACATTCTGAGTATCATACTCCAGTGCATACCGATATGTATGCTCATCAGCACGAACCCCAATACGAACCAATCATATGCAGTCGCCGTGCAAAAGCAATTCCTCTGTTCACAGGCAGAAAACCAAATGCATGACGTAATAGAATACCGCTGTATATTAAGGCAAGCATCGAAAGTATTGCAATCTGTTTCTCCCTAAATGATTATTTTGTCAGACAGTTTGGGGCATCCCCAACCGTCCTATATTGAACTTATTTTTTCTTATACAGCATAAATATCCAACAAATCCAATATTTTGTTATATATTAATCGTTTTTAAAAGACCTTAAATTTATTATTTAACCTCTTTTGCAGATCTTCCCGCAACAAATTCATATATTCATCAGACTGTGCCTCTTTTGCAAATTCCGTATATTCAATTTCCAAAAGCTCGTACTTTGACTTTGCCAAAAAATTGTATTTTAACAATTCCACACCTTGTATTCCTTTGCCAAATGTGTTGATAATTTTGGCAAAGTCATTAATGTCATCATATGAATCATTCACTCCGGGAATTACGGGGATACGCAATATTATATTATCGTGCTTTTTTGATAGCTTTGTAATATTATCAATTATCAGTTCGTTTCTTTGTCCGGTATACCTTTTATGTTTTTCAGAACAAGGTATTTTTAAATCGACAAAAAACAAATCGATAAATGGTAAAATTTTTTCAAT
>JAEDEG010000244.1 GCA_016293435.1 Clostridia bacterium | reverse complement strand
TAAACAAGATGTAGCTTTTTGGTTGAAAATATACAGATTAGTTGTTAATAAAAAACATATGATCACTATGCTTGATACAATTATCAGGCCCGTTAGGGATTATACTTTTATATAAATAAAAGCTAGGCACAAATAGGTTAATTCCTAAACATGCCTAGCTTTTAGATTTTATTTAATAAATCTTAATAGAGAGTCTGCGATACCAATGATAACAAATCCATTGCTATCTAAAAACTCCTCAAGTGGTCTATTTATTACGATAATTTTTTGAAAAGAATCATTTAGTGCAATAAATAGGACTTGTCGCATCATGTGGCACCCAGATTTTTTTGTGTTGTGTTTTTCTTAAAAACGTATTAAGTCACATAAAATGCTGATAACAAGAAAAATAAGTACAAAAAAATGTGAATATTGATTGATAAAACGCACTAGATGTGATTTAATGGTATAAACTGAAGGAGGTATGAGTATGGAACGTAAGATATATAAAGACTTGGTTGCTTGGAAAAACAGCTCTGACAGAAAGCCTTTGATACTGCAAGGCGCGAGACAAGTAGGTAAGACCTACATTGTCAACTACTTTGCGGGAAAAGAATATTCCAACAGTGTTTATTGCAATTTTGAAAAGGATAAGGGGCTTCACGACTTTTTCAAAGATCTAACTCCCGCGACGATTATCAAGAAACTTGCACTGTATAAGAGGAAGGAAATTTTTCCCGAGAACACCTTGATTATCTTCGACGAGATCCAAGCGTGTCCCGAAGCTATCACCTCGCTTAAATATTTTAATGAAGAAGCAAATAACTATCACATCATCGCGCTCGGCTCTTTGCTTGGCGTTTCGGTGAATAGAGGTAACTTTTCTTTCCCTGTGGGTAAGGTTCAGTTAATGACTCTTTATCCGCTTGACTTTGAAGAATATCTGATGGCAAAAGGAGAGCAGGGACTTATTGATCTGATCCGTGAGTGTTATGAAAAGGATGCTCCTCTTGACAGTGCTTTCCATGAAAGAGCACTTGATTACTACAAGGAATATTTGTTTGTCGGAGGTATGCCCGAAGCGGTCGAGGAATACGAAAAGAATCACAACCCCGAGCTTGTTCGTATTATTCAACAGACCATTCTTGAATCCTATCATAACGATATGGGTAAGTATAATAAGCAGAGCGAGATTCCTAAAACACGTATTGTATATAAGAATATCAGTACGCAGCTTGCAAAGGAGAATAAAAAATTCCAATATAAGAATATCAAGCATGGCGGTAGAGCTTCTGAATTTGAGGGGGCTATCGAATGGCTTTGTCTTGCAGGTATTGCAAGTCAGAACTATCGTATTGAACAAATTATGCTACCGCTGAACGCCTACCGTTCTTTGTCCGATTTCAAGTTTTATATGAACGACGTCGGACTTTGCGGAGCAAGCCAAGATATTCATTATGAGGACATCTTGGGTGAAAATCCCTTGTTCGATAACTTTAAGGGTGGACTTACAGAGAATTACGTTTTTAATCAGTTGACTATCAACGGACTAAGCCTTTATTATTGGACGAGTGGAAGTCAAGCTGAGGTGGACTTTATTACACGTATCGGTGATGATATTATTCCGATTGAAGCCAAAGCTAAAATAAACACCCGTTCAAGAAGTCTCGGCGTATATGTTGACCGATACAAACCCGCATATTCTATTCGTGTTTCTCAAAAGAACTTTGGATTTGAGAACAACATCAAATCAGTTCCGCTTTATGCGACTTTCTGTATTGTTTGAAAGATGGATATATGGAAAAAGAATACAAAAAAGCTATAGTATTATAGAGTTTTGTAGGTTTTGTTGAACGGAAAGAAATATATAGATACACCGCTAAAATATTATTTTTTACTGATATAGGTCTTAGAAATGTCAGGTTAGGATTTAGGCAGCAAGAAAAAAGCCACATAATGGAAAATATTATTTACAACGAATTGATTAATCGAGGGTACCAGGTTGATGTAACAATGGTATCCATCAGTAAAAAAACGAAAATGAGAATTATGTAAGAAAACAATTAGAAGTTGACTTTGTTTGTAATCTTGGATATGAAAGAATCTATATACAATCAGCCTTAAATATTGATGAAGTTGC
>JAEDEG010000087.1 GCA_016293435.1 Clostridia bacterium | reverse complement strand
TTATTAACAATTGTTTAGAAGATTATTCTATTTACACGGTTTGCGCAACACTCCCTAACAATTCCCCTTACTCTTCTGACTTTTAAGATTCATCTTGCATCAACACACATAAGCTACAATAGTTTATCCCGTTATTTATTTTTCTAAACTTTTAGCATCTAACAGAAAATCATAAATATTCATTGTTAAGATGCCATTTTCATCGTAGTAAGACGGAACAATGTCCTTTGTTATTATAATCTTTTTAAATGAATCATTGATTTTCTTAAATGGTCTGATTTCCTGAGCTCTCTTTTCTTCATCCGGCATTGCGAACGCTGATTGAATGTAGTATTTCATAGAACCAAGATTGCATATAAAATCAACCTCTAACTGTTTTCTTACAGACTTGCCATCTTCATCTTTTTCACTAATCGGAACTACGCCTACATCTACCTTGTACCCACGCATTCTGAGTTCATTATAAATAACATTTTCCATGGCATGTGTCTGCTCAAACTGTCTGAAATTTATACGGGCATTGCGCAGTCCCATATCAGAAAAATAATATTTTTTAGGAGTTTCTATATAAGCTCTGCCTTTGATGTCATATCTTTGTGCTGATTCAAGCAAGAATGAATCTTCCAGAAAATCAAGATATTTCTTTATAGTTGCCGATGTTATTTTAGAATTTTTAACTGATTTAAAGGTTTTACGGAGTTTTTCAGGGTTGGTTAATGAACCTATGGCAGAAGATACAAAGTTCAACAAATCTTCAAGCTCTCCAATATTTCTGACCTTGTTTCTCTTTTGAATATCTCTTACATAAATTTCACTGAAAAGATTTTCAAGTGCTGATGCTTTGTTCTCCTGTCCGTCTCTTAAAACAACCAATGGAATACCGCCATAAAGCATGTATTCTGACAGCCCCTCATACTTGTCGCCCTTATAAGCTGTCATAAACTCTGCAAAGCTCAATGGGTACATATGAATTTCATCGCCACGACCTGCAAACTCTGTAATAATGTCCTTTGATAAAAATTTAGCATTACTACCGGTTACATACACATCCATATTTTTCTTGCGAAGATAACCATTTAACACAGTTTCAAAGCAATCAAGCATCTGTACTTCATCCAAAAGAAGATAATACATTTCGTTATCTGTTATTTTAGAGCGTACAAATGCCATAAATTTTTCCGGATTGACTTTTCTGTTCTTTTTCTCAATTTCTATAATGCTTTCACCAATCAAATCTAAATCATCGCCGGAATCAAAAGCAAAGCGGATGATATGACTTTCATCTACACCGCTTTCCAAAAGGTGATTATAAAAAATATCATTCATAAGATATGATTTTCCGCATCTTCTGATACCGGTTATAACCTTGATTAGTCCATTGTGCTTTAAACTAATCAGCTTATTCAAATATAAATCTCTTTTAATTTCCATATCATTCACCGCTTTAAAATAGATTTTTGCATCTATATGCAATTTTCTATAATAATATTACTATAAAAGCATTAAAAAGTCAATGTTTTAGAATAGATTTTTGCATCTTTTAACACTTTTTTATTCAAAGCTTCATTTTCCGCACCAATGGTATTTGTTTCAAAAATATATCTTGTTTGGTCATGGGTTAATTTGCTGCCCTCAATGTGATTTGAATTATAGGTAAGTTCAATCTGTATTTTGTGATAAATTCCGCCTTTATCGGCATATTATTCCTTGTACATTGTATCACACCTTTTTCTAAAATGAAATAATTTTTTTCCACCGATTGGGCAATTTATCACGATATTTCGCCGAAAAACGAAAATCGGCGCAGAGCATGGCGCTCCGCACCGACTTTTGGAGTATTTACTTCTTCGACTTTGCTTTATTCTTCTTTCTTTCGGAAAGCCTTTCCTTTATGCGGTTTTTGAGCTTGATTATGAGTTCGAGAGCCATTTGATTGGCAACCTGTCCCATTGCGATACTCTCCTTTCAAAAGCGAAACTCGGTTCTTGCGAGAGAGAGGGCGCCGTCAGTGTCCGTATTTCCGTCAATGACGAAGCTGAAATCGAACTCATGCGGACGAAGCTCATACCGCTCCTCGGGCTCGGGACCGCACGAAAGACTGCCGAGTCCTCTCATTTTGTAGTCGATGTAAAGGTGATTGTGCGAGTCGTACAAAAGCTCGGCTCTGTGCTTTGCGTCTGCGAGGGCGTCGAGCGTGAAATCGTGATACGAGAACGAAAACTCCGGCGCACCGACAACCGACAGCGATTTTTTGCCGTCGGATACCGTCACGAAGAAGGTGTTCTCGTGGTTTCCCGTTTCCTGCGGCTTGTCGTAGAGGAAATATGTGTCCTTTATGTCACAGCGGTACAATCCGAAGGGAGCGGCTTTCTTGAAATCGGCGTAGCTGTGGCGAGGTCCTCTGCCGTACCACTCCGTTCTTCTCATGCCGCCGTCAAGAGTCATGTGAACACCAATTCTCGGAAGCCTTTCGGGGAGGCTTCCGTATGGCTTGCCGCTTATATCGGCGAGGATTTTTCCGTCGCCGAACACAGAGAAGCGCACCTTTACCTCAAAGCCGCAATACTTCGTGGTCGGAAGAATTTTTCCGTTCGATTCTACCGTGATTCTGCCGCTCTCGGCTCTGACCTCGATATTCTCCGCAAAATAGTGCATATATCGCAGCTGCAATTCGTTCCATTCGCCGGCGTTGCGCACACTCCACGCCTGCATGCCGAGTATTCCGTCATTATCCGTGGGCGCACGGTAAAGGCAGAAGTCGACGGGGGCATCAATCAGCGTCTTTCCGTCCTTTATATATCGGCAGAGCATTCCCGATTCAAATGCCGCCTCGAAGGAGTCGCCCGACACCGTGACGGTCTTTCCGTCCGCCGTGACCCTCGGAGTGTTCTTTTTCGGAGAATACGCCGCCTTTTTGTCACATCCGAGCTCTATCTGCGCATGACCTATGCACTGATTTTCGTCTGTGTATTCGAGAGAGAGTATGTACCTTGCGCCCGATACCCTCTCGGAGTCGGGGACAGATGCGTCTATATCGAGCGTCATATACTCATGCGGCGCGAGATTTCCGAGAGACGCCTGCCCTTGCTTTATCGGCGTGTAGTCCCGAAGGAGAGTCCATTTTGCACGTCCCTCGGTAAGGCTCTTGAAATTATATGTGTTCATTATGCGAAGGACTCCGTCTTCGTATTCGGTGTATATCGGCGAGAACACCTCCCCGAGCTCATACCATGACGGCTTCGGCGTTCCGTCCGAGAGAAGATATCCGTCAAGGCAGAAGTTTCTCCAATTGGGATTGTCACCGAAATCGCCGCCGTAGAGGTAGTTTTCCCTGCCGTCCTCCGTGACGGTGCGAAAGCCGTGATTCTTGAACTCCCACACAAAGCCGCCGGGGTAGTTTTCAAGGCGGTAGACGTATTTCTGATAGTCCTCGAGAAATCCGGGACCGTTGCCCATGCCGTGACCGTACTCTATCTGCATGAGTATCGGCAGATTAGAGGCATATTCAAGGAGCTTTTTCTCCGAGAGATAGCCCGTGCGCTTTATGAAGTCGTATTCGCCGCTCTCGCCCAAAAGGTCTGCGTCCGATTGCTCCATATCGTGGATTACCGCACGGGACGGGGCAAATTCCATCGCATATTTCTGACATTCGAGAATATTCTCGCCCTTGCCGCATTCGTTGCCCATTGAGCGCATGAATATGCAGACCTCATTCTTATTCTGCATGAGCATACCGTGTACTTTCGCAAGATATGAGGGAAGCCACTCGGGATTTTTCGATATATAGCCTTGGTCGCCCGTCACGTAGCAGCCGTGGGTTTCGAGGTCTGCCTCGTCCATGACGAAAAGCCCTATCTCGGAGCAAAGCTCATAGAAGGCGGGATTATTTGTGTAGTGACTGCACCTTATTGCGTTTATGTTGTTATCCTTTATCATGCGAAGCTCTTTTTCGATGAGCTCTGCGCTTATCGCCCTGCCGTTTTCACAGTCGTATTCGGGGCGGTTTATGCCCTTTATGTAAACGGGCTTTCCGTTGACGAAGATTTTTCCGTCCCGTACCTCGGAGAAAAGTATGCCGACCTTCTTCGAGTGTATCTCGACAGGCTCTGTGCCTCTTCTCAGGGTGATGACGAGAGGATAGAGGTTCGGCTCTTCACTGTTCCAGAGCTTGGGATTTTCGATGTCAAATCGGCAGGATATATTCTTCTCTGCCGCAAAGCTCTGCACCCTGCCGTCAAGAGTTACATCGACGGAATATCCGACTGAGTCCTCGCCGCAGACCTCGAGATTTACCGTAAAGCCGTGTATGTCGTCAAGCACACGGAAGTCCCACAGACGTACGCTGTGCCCGTAAAGCAGATACACGTCTCGGAAGATGCCGCTTGCAAGAAGCATATCCTGATTTTCGAGATATGTGCCGTCGGAATATGTGAAAACCTTCACCGCAAGGATATTCTCGCCGCCGTGAACAAGCCTTGATATATTGAATTCCGATATGTTTCTGCTTCCCTTGGAAAAGCCGACATATTCGCCGTTTACCCACACATAGAATGCGCTGTCAACGCCGCCGAAGTGAAGAATAACGCTCTCGAAGCCGTCCTTTACCGTGAAGCTCTTCCTGTAGTACCCCACGGGGTTTTCACAGCAGATATACGGCGGATTGAAGGGAATGGGGTATTCGATGTTCGGATATTTGAGCCTTCCGTACCCTCGGAACTGCCACATTGAGGGGATATCGATTGTATCCCATGACGAATCGTCAAAGTCCTCTCTGTAGAAGGCGTCGTCTGCGTCCTCTGTCAGATAGCGGAAGCGACATTCGCCGCAAAGGCTCTGCAGAAGGGGGGATTCTTCCTTGTTTCTGTAGTACACGCCCTCTGTGAGAGAGGGGATGAGAACAGACCTCGCAGCCAGCTTCCCGACGCTCGGACTTTTCGGATTCTCTATCTCGGGACATGAGTTTTCGTATTTTACGCCGTCGACAGTGAGCGGCTTTGTTGAGTGGTAATTCATATTGCACCCCATTTCTTGTAAATCGAAGTCATAATTGTTGCATCATTGTCACTGTATCAAAAGAATAATACCTCAATTCCCCGCTTTTGTCAATACAACGGCACCGATAGTTAGTGCCAACTTTAACTTGACACTAACAATTCATACTAATGCCTTGAAAAAGACATAAAGATATGGTATAATTTTATGGAATGCAAACCCTGAGTATATAGAGGAGATTTGTACTATGATAAAAATTATGCACCGCCGAGAAGAAGAAACAGCAGACGCGATTTGACAGACTATCAACCTAAAAGTGGTACAAAATTCGCTTTGGACTATGCTATAAAAAACAACTATTTATATATTAAAATCAAGAAATATACTTAAATAATACTTCGGAGCATAACCGAAGTACATTTTTTTTCAAAAAGTCGACTAAATCCGTAATGGAGTATTGACCTTTTGAAGAAAACATATTATAATTAATACGAAAAAAGTGTTTTTGTAGACTAAATCCGGAGTTGATGTTATGAGAAAAAGAATATATGACGTTATAGAAATATCATTGACTACTGTTGGCTATGGTGATATTTATCCGATAACCACGATTGGCAGAATTGTTACTATGGTTTCTTCGGTTTTAGGAATAGCCATTGTTGCCTTACCTGCCGGTATTATCACAGCCGGATATATGCATGAAATAGAAAATGTAAAAAAAGACCTTATAGACTGAATTTGAGGTGATTAACATGGAAATTAAGAGAAATATATATTTGAACAAGTTAATTAAGAGAGAAAAAAATGGGTTAGTGAAGGTTGTCACAGGAATCAGGAGATGCGGAAAGTCATATCTTCTGTTCCACCTATACCATAACTATCTACTTGAAAAAGGCGTTGACGAGGACCATATTATTGCTATTGCACTCGATGATATTATAAATACAGAGCTAAGAGATCCTATGACTCTATACAAACACATCAAGACGCAAATTACGGATGATAGAGATTACTACCTCTTCCTTGACGAGATACAGTTTGTAGGTGACTTTTCAGACTTGGTAAACGGTCTTTCACACATTAGAAACCTTGATGTATATGTTACCGGAAGTAATTCTAAATTTCTTTCAAGTGATATTCTAACTGAATTCAGAGGCAGAGGCGATGAAATTCGTGTATATCCTCTATCTTTTGCAGAATATGTATCCGTTTATGATGGCAGTATCTCACAAGCGTGGAAAGACTATTATACTTATGGAGGACTTCCACTCATCCTTTCAAGAAATGACGATGAGATGAAAGCAGAGTATCTTACAACTTTACTTGAAAAGGTATATATTAGCGATATAGTTGAACGCAATAAAGTGAAAAACGAAGATGAACTTGAAGAACTTGTTAACATATTAGCGTCATCTGTTGGGTCTCTTACAAATCCATCCAAGCTTGTGAAAACTTTTCGAAGCGTCAAACAGAGTAAGATAACAGATAAAACAGTAAAAAAATATCTTGGTTTCCTTACGGATGCTTTTTTGCTGGATAAAGCCAAGCGATTTGATGTAAAAGGTAAAAAATATATTGAAACCCCGTCTAAATACTATTTTACGGATATAGGAATCCGTAACGCAAGGCTTAACTTTAGACAACAAGAAGAAAATCATATTATGGAAAACATTATTTTTAATGAGTTAAAGATTAGGGGTTATAGAGTTGATGTAGGATTAGTTGAAATAGTCGAAACTAATGACGAAGGTAAAAAAGTACAAAAAGGTTTAGAAATAGATTTTATCGCTACTAAAGGAAACAACAAATATTATATTCAATCTGCATTTGATATGCCAAACGAAGCAAAAGAAAAGCAAGAAAAGAAATCTTTATTAAAAACCAAGGACTCTTTTAAAAAAATCATTGTTGTAAAAGATGATATTAAGCTGAAGCGTGACGATAGTGGGATTACAACTATGGGAATTTTTGATTTCTTGCTGAATGAAAATAGCTTAGATATGTAAAAAGTGGTGAATTGATTGATACCATTGAGTGGGAATAATAGAGTAAAGGGGGATATTAAAATGAACGAAGCAAAAACTATGCTAAAGCGGATGGCGTTTTACTGCGGGGCAATCCCTCATTTTGTGTAAACCTCAAATTTGGCTCCAAAATGATAATATAATACGAAAAATACGTATTCAAAATGGGGTTTTGTAAAAAAAAGAACCACTCGCGGCTCCTTTTTATTTGATATTTAAACCAACCCCATGCACCATTCAACACCAATAGCCACCACAACAACCAGTGCCGAAATAATAAATCCGTGAATCATGGGATTTACGCCTGATTTTTTCATATCCTTAAAGCTTGTGCCAAGTCCTATGGCAGCAAGTGATGTAACCATCAAAAATTTGCTCACATCCTTTGACGCCGCAGAAATCCATGAAGGAATAAGCCCTACGCTGTTTACCACAGCAAGCCCCACAAAGCCTACAATAAACCACGGAAAAAGACTGCCAATGTTAATCTTTTTGGCATCGGATGAATCGGCACCCGCTTTTTTCTTTAGTCTCAAATTAACAAATGCAAAAACCAAAACCGTTGGAATAATAGACAGAGTTCTGGTAAGCTTTACCATGGTGGCAAAGTCACCTGCTGCTTCGCTGTAGGCATACCCGGCGGCAACAACGCTCGAAGTATCATTCACGGCAGTGCCTGCCCAAAGACCGTATGCCATATCAGAAAGACCAAGCATTCTGCCCATAACCGGAAACAGAATTATCATTGCCATATCAAAAATAAAAGTAGCCGACATTGCATAGGCGATGTCGGTATCGTCGGCATCAATAACAGGTGCAATAGCGGCTATTGCCGAGCCGCCGCAAATGCCCGTACCTGCAGAAATAAGGTTGGAAAGCTTCCAGTTGAGGCCAAGAGCCTTGCCGATAAGATAGCCGCCGCCAAAGCAGGTTAAGAGGGTAAAGAGCATAACCATGAGCGACAGTCTGCCAACCGATAGAATTACATTAACACTGAGCGATGCTCCAAGCAAAATGATTGCAGCTCTCAAAATCTTTTTGGAAGTAAAGCTGAGACCGGCATTCAGATATGCAGGCTTCCAGAAGCTGTTTATTATCATGCCGATAAACAACGCTATAACCGATGCACCTATAATGTGTATGGGAAGCAAATTTTCTACAAGCCTTGCCACAAGTGCAATGAATACCGAAAGTGCAAACCCGGGAATTATACCTGATATATAATTGAGAAATTTTTTCATAACCTAACTCCATATTTTTAGTTTTGACTTTTGGCTAAAGTTTTTTACCGCAAAAGCGCTGTACTGTTTATACAAACACTACAGCGCTTTTGTTTAATTAATAAGATACTTAAATACCTGCTTATTATTTAGGCTGTTTGCCGATGTATGCAAGGATACCTCCGTCTACATAGAGAACGTGTCCGTTTACAAAATCGGATGCATCGGATGCAAGGAATATTGCAGGACCGATAAGATCTTCAGGATCTCCCCATCTCTCTGCAGGTGTCTTTGCAAGGATGAAGGAATCGAATGGGTGCTTTGAGCCATCGGGCTGTACCTCACGCAAGGGTGCAGTCTGAGGGGTTGCAATGTATCCGGGTCCGATACCGTTGCACTGTATGTTGTATGCACCGTATTCGGAGCAGATGTTTTTGGTAAGCATTTTGAGACCGCCCTTTGCAGCAGCATATGCCGAAACGGTTTCTCTGCCAAGCTCACTCATCATGGAGCAAATGTTTATAATCTTGCCATGACCTTTTTTTATCATGGAAGGAATAACAGCCTTGGACACGATGAAAGGAGCGTTTAGGTCAACATCAATAACCTGTCTGAATTCTGCAGCACTCATGTCACACATAGGTATTCTTTTGATTATACCTGCATTGTTAACAAGAATATCAATAACACCAACTTCTTTTTCGATTGTAGCAACAAGGTTAGCCACAGCCTCTTCGTTGGTAACATCGCAAACATAGCCTTTGGCATCGATGCCTGCTTCTTCATATGCCTTAAGACCTTTGTCTACAAGCTCTTGTTTAATATCGTTGAAAACAATCTTTGCACCGGCAGCTGCAAAGCCTGATGCAATTGCAAAGCCTATACCGTAAGAAGCACCTGTTACAAGTGCAACTTTGCCGTCAAGGCTGAATTTGTTCATATCATACATTAGTTTGTCCTCCCGGAATGTATTTTATCCAAATATATTTTTATTAAAAATCAATTATCTCAAATCTTTTGTTTCGATAAAGTCCATATCATCAAATTCCTGATTTTCGCCGCACATTGCCCAAATAAACGAATATGCCTTTGTGCCTACACCGCTGTGAATTGACCAGCTTGGGCTGATAACGGCTTCTTCATTGTGCATAATAATGTGACGTGTTTCGCCGGGTTCGCCCATCATGTGGAATACTGCGTCATTCTCTCCCATATCAAGATAGAGGTAAACCTCCATTCTTCTGTCGTGAGTATGGCAGGGCATGGTGTTCCAGTTGGAGCCGGGTTCGAGCTGGGTAAGACCCATGGCAAGCTGACAGCTCTGGATTACATCGGGATGTATATACTGATTGATAACTCTCTTGTTACAGTCTTCCACAGTACCGCAGGGTACCTTGCGCGCCTTGGTAATATCAATCTTTACAATAGGATATTCCTTATGTGCGGGGCATGAGCTCATATAGAACTTTGCAGGATCCTCGGGATCACAGCTTCTGAATGTAACGTCTTTGTTACCTCTGCCGATATAGATACCGTCGCGGGGGTTCATTTCGTATTCAACTCCGTCGATGGTGATTACACCCTTACCGCCGATATTTATAACTCCCATTTCTCTTCTCTGGAGGAAGTAGTCTGCGGCAAGCTCCTTGCCTGCAGAAAGCTTGAGAGTTGCAACAACCGGCATAAATCCACCTGTAATGATACGGTCGATATGGCTGTATACCATTCTCACGTTGTCCTTTGTGAAGAGATTGCTTATATGGAATTCTTCTCTTAGTCTGTCGGTAGTATAGTGTTTTACGTCCTTAGAATTTGATGCGTTTCTTATTTCCAATGTTTTCCACTCCTTTTTTATATATCTGCCATATACTTCTATCTGGCTGAGTGCCGCCCATGAAAGAGGATACGACACCTGAGTAAGCTTTTTTAAAATTATGTACTCGGTTTCTTTTTTTTCGGGAAGAACAACCTCCTGACCTGCGGCAATTCCTTCAAAGCTGCCGGTAACGGATGTACCGTCTGAAAACTCAAAATCTATAGCCTTCCAGAAAGTGTCGTGCGGGAAGTCCGCTCTCAAAAAAATCACAAATTTTTTAATTTCTACCTTCTGTCCAAAATCTATACGATATTCGAGGTCATCTCTCGCACCGCCTGCCCACGAATTGTAAGGGTATGCGCCATGTCCCTCATTTTGAGTGTTGCCGTCGATGGCATTTCTCTCAAAAAAGCAGGGCTCGCCTCTGGTTACAAAGTTGGCACTCGCGTGGGGAAAGAAACGTTCTTCACCGCGTTTGTCATGAGCGTTGAGAGCAATGTTGCGGTATGCATAAATCTCGTCATCCTCAACCTCTCTGGCACACAAAACGTGCTCTTCGCCCGAAAATGCTCCCTCGTCATAGCCTGCAAGAAGTCCGCCCATCGGAACCTCAAAAATAAAGGACTTGTTGGGTATGTGGACAATATTTTCGCAAAGCTTTGAGTCGAGCTTTACAGACACAAACTCTCCCTCGGTAATATCGACACGGATTTTATCTCCCTCGGCGTATTCGCCTTTGTAGGTGACATTCAGGTTTTTGCCTTGTTCTTTGAACTTAATGACACCTTTTTTGTCAATAACCTTTAAGTAAATAATTTTTAACACCTCCATTATTTACATTATTATTAAAATATTTACATACATACTTATTATACTAAAATAAGCAGCAAAAGTCAAGAGCAAAAAATAAGCTATGAATTGCAATATAAAATGTCCACAAATATTAAGCGACTTTTAATTGACCTT
>JAEDEG010000243.1 GCA_016293435.1 Clostridia bacterium | reverse complement strand
AAAATACCGAAAGTATGAATATCGAAAATCAAGAAGTATTAAATTCAGACTTACATGTGTGGATAACTTCTTTGAATGATAAAATTTTATTAAAAATTTATTTTTTAAATTCTACGTTTTGCACTACGGCTTTTTTACTGGTTTTTTGATACCTGAATAGTAACCAATAGTCAATTCTCACAGTAAATTCCACAGTGTAATATAAAATGTAATTTACTTTAATAGATAAAATATGCTATAATTAACTCTGAGAAACGAATGTCTCAGAGTGTGATAAATAATAGAGTTATTTATAAATGTAAATTCCTCAGCAGAATTTACTTTAAGAATTTCCGAAAAAAATCATTAAATTTTGAAACCTTTTTATTGTTAAATGGATATATATAGATGTAAGGTTAAGAGCTTTTAACAAAAACTTAAGAGAGGCTGGAAATATGGCAGATGAAGCAAGGCTGCTCAAGCAGCTGAAGAACAAAAACGACAAAGCAATAGAAAGCGCAATAGAGCTTTATACCCCATATGTCAGTACGGTACTGTATAATATTGCGGGAGCAAGTCTTATGCGTGAGGATATAGAGGAAATAATTTCCGATGTATTCATAAGCTTATGGCAAAATGCAGACAAAATAGATTTGCAAAAGGGCACCATTCGTTCATATATTGCGGCAACCGCACGCAATTATGCGCTTAAAAGGTTTATGCAAAGGAAGGAATACACCTCTATTGACGACATCGAATTGCCGGACGAAAAAAGCATAACCGAAGATACTGTTATGTATGATTTTCTATGGAAGGCTGTAATGGAGCTTGGAGAGCCGGATAACGAAATATTTGTCCGTTATTACAGATACGGCGAAAAGCTGAGAGATATTGCAGTTGCAACCGGAGTGAATTTATCTACCGTAAAAACCAAGCTGTCAAGAGGAAGGCAAAGGCTCAAAAAAATTTTATCGGAAACGGAGGAAGTGTTATGAGAAAAAAAAGAAATCTGCTAAAGGATTTGGGGCTTGAAAAAGATGATTTAAGTCAATATCCGCCCAATATAGATACAGACAAAATAAAGAGTATTGTTTTTAATAATATTAAGGAGGCTTACGGTATGAAAAGAACAGTAAAAAGAGTTAAATTGAAATGGGCATCGGGAATTGCAGCCGGGTTATGCGCTGCTTGTATTCTTACGCTGAATATATATCCTGCGCTTGCTGCAGCCTTGGGAGATGTGCCGGTTATAGGGCAGATTGTCAGGGTTGTAACCTTCGGAAGATATGAAGCTGCCGAGAACGGCTACCGGGCAACTATAGTAACACCTGAAATTGAGGGACTGCTTGACAAGGAGTTTGAAGATAAATTAAACAGGGAATTTAAGGAAAACGCAGAAGCCTTAATTCTTGCATATGAAAATGATGTAAAGGAACTAAAAAAAGAGTTTGGTAGTGAAGAGATTCATATGGGCATCGATTCGGATTACAGCGTCAAAACCAATAATGATGACATTCTCGCACTTGATGTTTATATTTGTAATACAGCAGGCTCATCATCAACAAAGCATACCTACTATACTATTGATAAAAAAACAAATACGCTGCTTAAATTAAATGATTTGTTCAAAGCAAATGCTGATTATGTTACGCCTATAAGCGAATATATCAAAGAGCAGATGAAATACGAAAACGAAAACAACGATGGGCTTTATTGGCTTGAAAACGACGAATTTACAGAAAGCTTTGAAAAAATAAAAGACAATCAGAGCTTTTATATAAACGATAAAGGAAATTTGGTAATATGCTTTGATAAATATGAGGTTGCCGCAGGAGCGCAGGGCTGCCCCGAATTTATTATCCCCGACAGTGTAATAGGCAATATTTATAACAGATAAATTATTGTACCGCAAAATCCAAAAAAAAGCAAGGGCAACAAAATCCCCTTCGAGCAAGTCTTATATCGGCTTGCTCAAAGGAGGCTGTATATCCAACTGTGTAAATGGGAATAATCTCCAATATAAAGTAAAAGGAGATAATAAAAACATGACACAGTTGAATGAACAGGAAATGAAGTTAGTTGAATTAATCAGTGAGGGATGTAAAACACCGAACGATATAACCTCAAAGCTCAAGCAGTTGTTTGCAGGAACGCTTGAGAAGATGC
>JAEDEG010000242.1 GCA_016293435.1 Clostridia bacterium | reverse complement strand
AAAGATACCTTTTGTTTTGATGATACTTTTTACCGTATTGTTAAACACATATGCAGTATCGGCACAAACTGCTGTTTTACGGGAGAATGATGCGGTTCCGGCTTTAAAAACGGCAGTGCAAAAATACGGCAATTACTCAACGGGCACCGTGAAATTAACCGCTATGCCTGATTCTTGTCATATTATAATAGCCCAATATAATAACAACAGATGCATCAATGCGGAGGTCAGAAAATATCGGACCGAAACAGAAGTGTTTAACATCCCCAACGAGGTGGACATGGTAAAGGTGTTGATTTGGAAGGATCTCAGCGGTATAAAGCCTGTTACGGATGCGGAAATCATTGATATGAAATCCAGTTCTGAACTTGATAAAAAGGTTGAGGCGATAGCAAATAATCTAAGAACTGGGAAAAACCAAAATGTAATAACTTACAAAACGGAAGAAAATGAACCCCGTGCAGTGATATGGACAAAAGGAATTCAGGCGCCGCTGTTATCTGAATTTGAAAAAGAAGTTGACATTACGGATTCAAACTACTCGTTTTTTTATGCGGGACAGGATAAAGGCAGTGGCTGGTATGATGTTAACAAGAGCCTGCCGCAGGAGGACGGCAAAGATGCGAATATGTGCTATGCCGCAGTAAGCGCAAATCAGCTTCATTGGTGGCTTGACCAAAATAAAGATAATATAGATGCGTATCTTGGCAATTTGGCAGAGGGGGAAATCACTTCCGAAACACAAGCAAAGCTTGACCAATTGGAAGAACTCAGAAATTCATATGAGGGTCAGTCAAAAAGCGGAATTTATAACCTTTTCAGAAGGTATTTTGAAAGCCCCTATTATGCTTATAACGCCGACCTTTTAAACGACTTTTTTATAAACGGTTATCAGGTAAATACTATGGGAAAGGTTAACACTCCGGATTTTTTCAAATGGGATCCGAGGGGCGGCTTTTTCTATGATGTGTTTGAAAAAAATAACCTTACAATGAGATTTTCGGCAGGTGATTATACGGCATTTAAGCGAGATATTATTTATTATATG
The DNA here is from genome assembly GCA_016293435.1 of Clostridia bacterium. Lineage (GTDB taxonomy): Bacteria > Bacillota > Clostridia > UMGS1810 > UMGS1810 > RGIG1828. The sequence continues at coordinate 1,098 of JAEDEG010000242.1, read as the reverse complement.
AAGGACGGACAATCCATAGGCATTATTCACAACACACCTACATACGGTGTGACACATATTATAACCCTTTGGGGTGTGGAACTTGACCATAATAACGAAATAACCGCACTTTTCGTTACCGATTCCGATGACTATGAACAGCCGGAAATCGGTATGAAGAGAATGCTGCTTAAGAAAAACAGCAGTGGCTATCCCATAATAACTACAAATACTGCCGACAATAACACGGGAGCAAAGATTTTAGAATTTGTCCCCCTGTCATTGGGAGAAGAATATTGGAACTTAATGCCGTGAAATTAACATAAAACGGAGCGGAAAGATGAAGTATTTACAACAGAGGAACGGGAAATTCCCGTTCCAACAGGTATGTAATCATTGTAACACATATGCAATGCATATTTTCGTTAATTTGTGCTATATACTGTAAGCAATACAAATGTATTGCGAGGTGACTTTATGGGCAAGTTTAAAATTCCTACTGTTTCGTCAACCACAAATAAGACGGTACGGTTTCCCAACAATAAAATCGATAGGGTTGATAAAGCTATTCAGGGAAAAGACTGCACTTTTCCTGCTTTTGTAATATCAGCCTTCCGAGCGGCATTGAAGAAATATGACAAAGATGAGTCTGGGAATGTTCGTAAAGAGTATAAATTCAGATTAAGAAAGAAATCGGTAGAGGAATAATGTGATGAAAACAATAAAAGTAGTGGCGGCAGTCATCTGTGATTCTTTAGAAAATACAACTAAGATTTTTGCCACTGCCAGGGGGTATGGTGAATTTAAAGGAAAATGGGAATTTCCCGGAGGAAAGCTTGAAGCCGGAGAAACATCGCAGCAAGCTCTAATAAGAGAAATTCAAGAGGAACTTGATGTAAAAATAGAAGTTGGTGAATTGATTGATACCATTGAGTATGATTACCCAACTTTCCATTTAAGTATGGATTGCTTCTTGTGTGTTGTGGTAGATGGAGAAATTATTCTCAAGGAAGCAGAAGCTGCAAGATGGCTTGGTAAAGACGAGTTGTATAGCGTTGATTGGCTGCCGGCTGATATAGCGCTAATTGAAAAATTACAGAATAGCCTACTAATGTGAGA
>JAEDEG010000241.1 GCA_016293435.1 Clostridia bacterium | reverse complement strand
ATCAAAGCGTAACACTTAGCATCGAGGCAACCGGGGAAGGGCTTAAGTATCTTTGGTACTATCAGGTTGAAGGCAAGGACCCCGTATGCCTTGGCAGCGGCGCACAGCTTACCACAGACAGCAGCTTTTCATGGCAGGGCAGTGTGGAATATTACTGCAAGGTATACAACCGTGCCGGAGAGGTATACAGCGAAAAAGCAACTGTTACCGTAACGCATGGAAGCATAAAATATGAGGAGGCATCTGAACACGGCGAAGTATCAAGCGGCAGCGATACGAAATATTACGGAGCTACCCACCATAGAACAACCTGCAACGGCTGCGGAAAATTTCTCGGTTACGAAAGACATAGCTACGTCAATGATGTCTGTAAATATTGCGAGCATATCAAGGGCACCAGCAAAGCGCCGATACCGGAAATAGAGCTTTCTGTGCCTGATTATTACTACGGTGTATTCAAACCGTATGTATACATCCCCTCGGAAGGAGCGGTTATAGACACCTATCAGTGGCAGGGCAGAAAGATAGGTGAAACGGAATGGGTTGACAAAACTAATTCTAGGCTTGCGAAAGGATACGAATATCGGCTTAAAATAACGCTTAAGTCAATACCGGGCTCGGAGTTTGAATTGAAATATCCGTGGCCGCCGGTAACGATTAACGGAAGAGAATGTACACCGCACTATGTCGTCAGCTCAAATACTTTCGCGGTTGATCTGCCGGAACCGTTGTGCGCTCTTCATTTTAACTCAAACGGCGGCTCGGGAAGTATGTCAAAACTTTTGGCTGCTGACGGGCAATTTATCCTGCCGGAATGTACCTACACCAAAGGCGACGACAGTTTTGTTGCATGGAGAGTGGACGGAAAGCTGTACGGCGTAGGAGAGCAAGTAAATGTAAATGGTACAGCTACAGCATATGCCGTGTGGGAAAGTGAGAAAATAAAGTCGGCAAGGCTTGTAATGACGAATATGTATGAGTGCGAAACGCCCGCGGATGTTGTATATACGCCTAATAAAGACAGTTTCTCAGTTGACTCTGTTTCATGGTGCAAGGGCGATACATATACGGCCGCAAACGCAATGAATGAGACCGATAAATTTGATATGAGTAAAAACTATATTGCGAAAATAACATTGAATGGATTTTTTACTGCGGACACTCTTGACTTGACGGTAAATGATCAGCAGATGACAGATTATGTCCGTGTGAGTTCAAGCAAGCTGATTGTTTATGTAAGAGTATTAAACAACGCAGAAATCTTTTTTGAACCGCCCGAAGGCGGCAGTACGCTTGCGCAAAGGACCGATTTTACAATGGCTTCTAACAACTACGAAATGAGTATTCTTTACTGGTGCCCAACAGACGCGTACGGCGTTACAAACAAGCTTTCTTCCGACACTGTTGCCGTAGAGGGAACGACATATTATCTTCATGTTCCCATAAAGACAACGGAAAACTATATTTTCGGCAACAACAAAATGAAAATAAACGGAAAAGAATACGATGCATACGAAAATACAGGAATCCGGCTGATTGCAAGATGTTCGTATACCGCAACAGCGCCGAGATTTAAAATTAAAAACATTAATAATATAAATCTTACCGTTACAGCGCCCGAGGCAAAAACCGTATGCTTTATAGCCGCATTCTATAATAAAAACGGAAAGCTGATAAGATCTTTTGTTAATGACGGATATAATCTTGCAAAGGGTGGAAACGACATGACAGTGTTTGAAATGTTTAATATTACTTCGAATAATCAGATAGAGCTGCTCAATAGGGTATTTAACTCTGCGGCATATGCAAAGATTATGATTTGGGACGGTTTGTCATCTATAAAACCGCTTGGTTTTGCATGTAGATATAAATAAAATGACACTATCATGAGAAAAGTTGATAAGTAAAAAAACAATAAGTATAGCATACAGCTCTTATGTAATTCCTTAAAGTTTAAAACAAAAAAAGGAGGTAAAACAATGGACACAATACAAAATTACAAATGCCCATGCTGCGGCGCGCCGCTAAAGTTTAATGCGGCAAATCAAAATTTGCACTGCGAGTCCTGCGGAACGGATTTTGACCTTGACACTATGAAACAGCTTGATGAAGCAGACGAAAACGGCATGACCTCATCCAAATACGATT
>JAEDEG010000086.1 GCA_016293435.1 Clostridia bacterium | reverse complement strand
GGACCTCGATTAGAGATCCTTTTTTGTAATTTAGGGTGTTTTTAAACATCCCCATCTTAATTTTTTCAGTGGGAGTTCAATCTCCCACTGAAAACGTTGAATGACGCGGCTTTGCCGCTTATTGAATATGATTATATATTTTACAGCTTATGCTTTTTCGGGAAATTTTGAATACAATAATTTTAGAAAAATAGGTGTTGCAATCGACGATACTATAATAAGCAAAATCACAGAAGTGAAATATACCGGATCCATCATGCCTGCAGAGAGGCCCTTTTGCGCCACAATCAGTGCAACCTCGCCCCTTGTCATCATGCCTACGCCTATTTTTGCCGAATCCGACATTTTAAATCGGCACAGTCTAGAAACAAGACCGCACCCTATAATTTTGGTTATAAGCGCCACAATTACAAAACATACCGAAAAACCCAGTATTGCCATATTCACACCGCTGATATTGGTTTTCAGACCTATGCTCGCAAAAAACAGCGGACCGAAAATCATATATGAGTTGATATCCATTTTTTCGGCTATATAATCCGAATCTCTTATGCTGCAAAGGATAATTCCGGCAACATACGCACCGGTGATATCGGCAATTCCAAAATACTTTTCTGCTATATAAGAAAGTGCCAGGCAAAATGCCAATCCCAAAATCGGAATACGTCTGGTGTGGGGATGCTTGTTGTCAAATTTTTTGAATACATAATGCATAATAATACCGCCGACAATTGCAAAGCAAAAAAATGCAATGGTGCTAAGGATTACGGCAATCGGCTCGGTGTTTTCAGATTTCATTCCTATTACAAATGTGAGAACTATAATGCCGATAATATCATCTATAATTGCCGCACTTAAAATGGTTGTTCCGACTGTCCCGGTGAGATAGCCCATTTCTTTAAGTGCCTGCACGGTTATACTAACCGACGTTGCCGTCATAATCGTTCCCATAAATACCGCTTTGAGAAATTCCGCACTGCCTATACTTGCCGCTCCGTAAAATATCATATACAAAAGCGTACCTCCGGCAAGCGGAACAAACACACCGGCACACGCTATGGCAAGTGCCTTTGGACCGGTTTTGATAAGTTTTTTCATGTTGGTTTCAAGTCCTGCGCCGAACATTAGTATCACAACGCCGATTTCTGCCATACATGATATAAACTCCGTTTGAGCTACCCATCCGAGCAGACACGGCCCGATAACAAGACCTGCAATTATTTCACCCACAACCTGAGGTGCTTTGCATTTTCGGGCAAGCAGACCGAATATTTTTGCCATTACAAGTATTATGGCAACATCTTTAAACACTGTATATGCGTGCATACATATCACTCTTCTTTCCAAATTAAAATTGTATTACAAATTAAAACAAATTTCAAGGGCAAAAGTGCATGGTTTTCTCCTGTTTTTTTGATATTTTTAGTTATATGTGTTCTAAGATGTGCTTTGTCGTATTTAGAATGATATTTTTATTTGTTGTAATAAAGATGTAATTTTAATTTTTCAATTATCACTTGCTTTTATTCCATATTAATGTTATTATATATAATGAAATAATTGTAAAAATAATATAACTAAATTAAGATGCCCCCCGCCTCTATAGGCGGCGGGTGACATTTAATTTTTTCAGTGGGAGTTCAATCTCCCACTGAAAACGTTGAATGACGCGGCTTTGCCGCTTATTGAAAGGAGAGTATATTTGCTTATGTACGGCTATGCTTCGTCGGCAGATTCATCCGGCAGCTGCGCCGCAGCAGAGATAACAGTTCTTTTTACCGACGATTTTGCCTTGGCAGACCCGGACTGCAAAAGAGAGATATACCGCTACAGCAGAGAGCGTCAGACTATAGATAAGCTATTCCCGCACGATGAATCTCATTTTGGGTTGCCCTATGAAATAATAGCCGGTGTATACAAATTGCTTCACGCAGAAGAATTGAAATTTAACGATGCAAGGCGTATAATGTGGATAAGCAGCGCAGACGGCATAACAGAGCTTTTGAAATCTGAGATTTTGCCCGATGTATGGCTGCCGATTCCGGCAATAAACGGTGAGTGCAGTTGCATTTGTATCAATGTCACACCGCTCTTTTTCTCCGATGTACCAAAGCCTCTCGAAGCATCAATGCTGTGCGATATGCTAAACATCGGCTTTATGAGAGCCGGCATACGAGTTGCCACTCCGTTTTACAATTGCTTTAACTCCGTATATTGCAGTGCCGATTTTGCATTAGCCGCATCCAAGCTGTGCGGTCTTGATCTTGCGGCGGTTGTTACAAAGCCTGAGCATAAAGAGCTTTTGCACAAACATATGCATAAGCTCTCAAAGCATAGACCAAACAAAAAGCAGATATCCCATATTCTAAAAAATGAGCAGATTCCCGCATCAAGGTTTCGGGGGAGTGAGCACAGCTTTGCTCTTGATATAAAGAGAGAATGCATTGCGCATACATATTCGGCAATCGGCGATTCGGTTCTAAGATGTGATCCAACTCCTATAACTCGCATTTCAGACTATATAGACAAACAGATTAATCGGTTCAAAATTCTCTCTGAGGTATTTGTTTTGGGCGGCAGCATATATTCTTCATCCGATATATTATATCTTACTTTTTATGAGCTGATGTCTGCATTTGCTTTTTACGAAGACAGACTGAGTCTCAAAAAGAGAATTGCAAATTCAAAGGCTCGCTGTGCAACGCTTGGCAAGCTCAATGCTCCAACACTCGTTTTGCCAAACGGTACGGTGCTAAGTTGAAAGGAATGACATAAATGAAAATTAAAAAAGGCTTTATTTTGAAAGAAATTGCAGGAAGCTACGTTGTGGTCCCCATTGGAGATGATATGGTTGATTTCAGCCTTATGGTTACAACCAACGAGACGGGTGCCTTTTTATGGAATTGTCTTTCCGAAGACAAAACCATACCTGAGCTTGTAGATGCTCTCAAATCGGAATATGAGGGTGCCTCTGACGAAGAGCTCTCGGCCGATGTTGAAGAGTTTGTAGCTCTTCTCAAAGAGAACAATATTGTGGAGTAAGATAAATGATTGCAAAAAAATTCAGACCGAGCATTGAAGAGCTTGGCCCTCTGATAGAGGAGGTGCTCAAAGAAGGTAAAGAGATTAAGATTACCGTGACCGGCAACAGCATGTATCCTCTTTTCAGACACAGAACCGACTGTGTTGTTATTGAGGGAAGCTCCGATTTCAAAAAGTATGATGTTGTTTTGTATAAGCGCAAAAGCGGTCAATATGTTTTTCATCGTATCTTAAAGATAGACGGAGATAACTTTACCATTGCCGGTGACAATGAGGTAACAAAAGAATATCCCGTCAAAAGGGAAGCGTGCTTTGCAAAGTTGAAACGCTTTGAACGATTTGGCAGACAGTATTCTGTCAATGCTTTGTGGTATCGCATGTATTCAAGGCTGTGGCTTCTTATTTTCCCGTTTCGTCATAAGTTGGTTGCGTTTATAAAAATGCTGGCAAGGCTAAAGAGACGTATTAGGCTCATTCACCATTAAATTTGGGCGGTGATTACAATAAAAAAGCAAAATCCAAAATCATTAAAGTGGCTTTTTAACAATACCAAATCCGCATGGCTGAGAATTGTTTTTCTCACCCTCTGTGCTGTATCGATTTCATATATTTCAGTAAGATTTGCTCTTGTTTCAAAAACATTGCTCGACTGTGCAGTATCGGGTGAGAGCCTAAAAGAGCCGGTTTTGAAGCTGGTATTTTTGGTTGCATTTCAGCTTGCTGTTCAGATTTGCTATACACTTGTAAATCTCTACACCGAAACTGCTCTCAAAAACAAATTTCAAAAAAGCGTGTTTTCAAAGCTTTTGAAAAAGCAGCTAAGGTCGGTATCCGAATATCATTCGGGCGAGCTTCTTAACAGGCTGAATAACGATGTAAATATCATCACAACCAATATAATGTCTGTATTTCCCAATCTGTTTGCATTTGTATCGCGTATTTTGCTTGGCTTTGCGGCACTATATGCTCTCGATTCGCGCTTTGCGCTTATCTTTCTGGTTGTTGGTCCGTTTGTTATGATAGTTGCACGCATATACAGCAAAAAGGTCAAACCCCTTCACAAAAAATGTCAGCAGTCCGGCGGCAAAATTCAGTCCTTTATTTTGGAAACCATACAAAATCTCCCGGTTATTAAGTCGTTTTGTGCGTATAATCGAATTGAAGAAAATACCAAAAAGCTTCAAAATGACTATATGAGCATAATTATGAAAAGAGGATATCTCAGTATTGTTGCAAATATTCTCTTTTTTATATCTATGACCATAGGATATTATTTTGCCGTTGCATGGTGTGCCTACAAAATATCTGTCGGACTTATGACAGTTGGTACATTTACTGCAATAGTGCAGCTTGTGGGTCAGGTTCAGAGTCCGTTTAAAGAGCTTGCCGGTATTTTGCCTCAAATATATGCCACAACTGCCTCTGCGGAGCGTGTTATGGAAATTGAGGATATGCCGGATGAAGAAGCAAGATACGATAATATCGACGCAGATGCGTTATATTCCGAGCTCGAATGTATTAATGCAGACAATGTTTCGTTTTCATATGGCGACGAGTTGATTTTTGATGGTGCATCCACAAAAATTAAGCCTCGCTCTCTTATTGTTATTACCGGTATTTCCGGTATAGGCAAGAGCACATTTGTTAAGCTTATACTCGGTATTCTGACACCGGACAAAGGTGAAATCAGACTGGAATGTAAAAACGGCAATAGCTTTGTAACCGATGCCTCCACTCGCTCACTCTTTGCTTATGTACCTCAGGGCAATATGATTCTCTCAGGAACGGTCAAAGAGAATATAAGCTTTATGTCTGATGAGGTTTCAGACGAAAAAATAGAGAATGCTGCCAAAACGGCATGCATATATAATGTAATAAAAGATTTGCCCAATGGATTTGACACGGTTCTCGGTGAGGGCGGAGCCGGTCTTTCGGAGGGGCAGATTCAGCGTCTTGCCGTTGCAAGGGCTATATACTCAGGCGCACCCGTGCTTCTTTTGGACGAGGCTACCTCGGCGCTTGATGAAAAGACAGAGGCCGAAATGCTTACAAATATCAAAAACAGCGGTAAAACCTGTATCATAATCTCCCACAAGGAATGTGCGGTTAACATGGGAGACAGCATAATTACCGTCAAAAACAGGCAAATTTGTATGAAACATCAAAACAATCCTTAATCGGAGCATGAATAAATTGTGCGTTGTAAATAATAAACAAAACAATCTCGCTTTGTTTGTGCAAAAATTACATGATTTTTTTTGAAAAAACTATTGACAATATAAAAGTTATCTGATAAAATAAATGTAACGAAAAACATAGATAAGGAGATGTATGTCAAAATGAAAAGCAGAAATCTTAAAGCTATTTTTGCAGCACTCACAACAGCTGCAGTAATGGCTACTGCTACTACAAGCTTTGCAGCAGTTACTTCTACAGCTACATACAGTGATGTAGATGGTAAAGTTAAAATCTACGTTGATGTTGACGGAACCGAGACTGTTACATACAAAGCTAAATGTGGCGACGAAATCGTGTACATTGATCAGACAAATTCAGACTTTTCGTACTATGTTGATAGTGCAAAAGTTGCTAACATGGAAGTCAGTGTAGAATCGAACAATGGATCAGAAACTATTGACTTTGTTGAATCAGGTTATGATGCAACACCTTCTGCTCCTACTTGTACCACTGTTCCGGGTGAGGGTGCTCCAATATTCGTTCTTCAGAAAGTTGGTAAGCCTAAAGTAATTGGTGTAAAATGTGGTGAACGTAAGTTCCCATCATTGGCTCCTGCCGGTGCTTCAAAAGTTGCAGTCAAAGTCGTACTCGATGGTGTTGAGGTTACAGATTTTGAACCTTACGCAGAATAATTTGGTGGAGAGGAGATTATTTTATTATGAAAACATATGTTAAACCTACAGTAGAAGTAGTTGAGCTTTCTGTAAAGGAAAACATGGCTGCTCTTCCCAGCGGTATCACAGTTCAATCCATTGATCAAGGTACATATAATGGTGTTCATCTTACCACTTATAATCTTGCAGCAGTAGCTACTTCTGAGTAAGTCGAAAGCTAAGACTATACTATTAATTATTCAAAAAAAGGTTGACTTGTGTCAGCCTTTTTTTTGAATAATCGTTAAATACATTTAGGTAAAAACGGTGATTTGCTTGAATAAAAAATATTATATTGGTGACATTCGTATTGCTGTTAATTCGTATAAAGACAAATATTTTGAAGATTTTCTCTCGCCTTATTTGTCTGACTTCAAAGAGCCTGCAGAGGTGTGTATTAATGTTTCCAAATCGGATATAGACATAACACCCGATTATCATAATCTTGTAAGGCTGGGTGAAAACAGGTACTATTGTGTTGTTGACGGCTGTGACGCAGTCATTTTTCATGACAAAATTCTCGGCAAAATAATTGCCCTCATGGTTTTTAATGATGATTATTCCAAAGTAGATATTACAGCCTACAATCTAAAAGATAATCATAACGTGTCGGATTTGACCTTTGTACACAATCTTGTCGGCAATGCAATGCGTTATGTTGTGATGATGCATTCGGGCTTTGTGTTTCATTCGTCATCAATAGGGTGCTTAGACGGCGGTGTAGTGTTTTCGGCAAAGTCGGGTACAGGCAAGTCTACGCATACAGGTCTATGGCTGTCCGTTTTTGACGATACCGAAATATTAAATGATGATGCACCCATAATCAGAAAAAATGCATCGGGTGAGATTATGCTCTATGGCACTCCTTGGGCGGGGTCAACAGGCATAAACATAAATAAGTCGGTTCCTCTTAAGGCAATTGTATTTTTGTCTCGTGCAAAAGAAAATACAATAGAGCGCATTGCTCCGTCAAAGGCATTTGGTTTATTTTATGAAGGAATTGCTTCCCCTCTCAACAGCAAAATGAATATGCGTGTATTAGATACATTAAACAGCGTTTTTTCGGCTGTTCCCATTTATTCTCTGGCATGTAATATGGAGCCTGAGGCGGCTGTTATAGCCAGAAACGAAATTTTTAAACAAACATAAGGAGATAAAACTATGAAAAAGCTTTTGTCAATATTTCTTTCAATAGCAATTTTTACTTCGGTTTCTACTGTGGCATTTGCTGCAAGCTTTTCTGACCTTCCTTCTGACCACTGGGCAGCTGCCTATGTAGACAATCTCGTATCAAATGGTACCATAAACGGCTTTGAAGACGGAACCTTCCGCCCCAACGGAACTGTTACAAGAGCTCAGTTTGTCAAAATGATAGGCAATGGGCCATCAAGATATTCAAAGGATTTTTCGGATGTTCCCTCTAATCATTGGGCATATGAATATATTATGACTTCGGGTCTTGTTTCGGACCAAGAGACAAATTTCTATCCCGATATTCCCATCACCAGAGGTGAGGTTGCAGTTCTTTTGTGGCAGAGAGCCGGTGCTCCCAAGGGCATCACTGCTCCTCCGGTTATTCACCGCCAGGGTAATAATGCCGATGCACTCAGCTGGGTATACACCTATGGAATCATGACCGGTAACGACAATATTAATCTTCGTCTTGATGATACCCTCACCAGAGCCGAAGCTTCTGCTCTTATTGTTCGCTCACGCGAAATAAATGCAAACAGTGCCAAAAAGAGCTTTGATTCGCTTGTAGATGATAAGGTGCTCGAAACTGCATACAAAGCATTTAATTTTGTAGATAAAGAATATTCTGCAGATGCAAGGCTTACAAACGGTGAGCTTGCACAGGCAGCCGCAATAATACTTTCAGGAACAAATCAGCCTTTGTATAAGGACGTGGTAGTAGGAAAAAAGTTTGACCATGATTATGCACTTAGTGTCAACGTTATGTGCAATTATGTTGTGGGCGACGAAAATAACAATATTCAGTTTGCTGACAAAAATGTAACGGTTAAGGATGCCGTAGCTACTCTTATGTTTGCAACCGAAAAAGCCTCGGTAGCAGATATTGTGTTTGATAAAAATGGTGCAGCCTATCCCGGCTCAGAAGGCGAACCTGCTCAAAAGCTTAATTTTCTTAAATGTGCATATCAAAACGGTATTGGTGTAGGTGCCGACCTTAATTCCGAGCTTACCTTGAGAGATTTTGCATCTCTTCTTGTTCAGTTTGACGGTTTTTCGGGATTCCAGGCAGTTGAAATAATATCCGACGGAGTTGCCACAGTAAATTATAAATTGAACACGGATATTGCTAATTACCCGTCAAATGCAGACCAATATGCAAGAATCCTTGCAGGCATACCAAAGTATGTGTATGAAACTCCCTATGTAAACGCTAAAACAACTCCCAAAAAAGCATTTTCATATTCAAATCAACTTCAAGATGTGTTTGATACCTTGATGATAGATTGGTGCAAAACCTGCTCGGAAATGGGTGCTAAAATTAAGCTTACATATAACCCTGCTCTTTTGTTGCAGTCGACAACCGGATTTACATATCGTACTTTAATTGAAGTTGTTGATAAGGGAAATGCCAATACACTTGCCGATATAGTGACCTGTGCTAACGAAACGATTGGATCTGCATTGCTTGAAAACGGTAAAGCTTTTTATATTGATATAGACACGGGTACACTTATGAAACCCGACCTTGAGTTCTCTATAAAAGATGCAACCGTAACTCAGATTTTGAACTGATAATATGAAAATCCCAACAAAGGTGAATGTTATATGAAAAGTCGAACTAATTTTTTTACTACATCTGCAATTGTTTCTTATGCGATAAAGCTGTTAATAGATGCAGTAATGTATCTGTACAGTCAGCTTAATCTGGGGCATTTGTACTTTGATGACTGGTATCTGTATATACCCCACATCATTTCAACAATAATAATGATGGTGTATTACGGTTACTATTTTACCAATAGCTTTGAAGGATTCGTAATAAAGGGTATGGCGGGTCTTTTGATGTTTGGCAATCTGGCTTTCATTATTTTGCTTACCATAGACAGATCTGTCGGTTATGTATTTTATTTTTCAATGATTGCTGCCATGAATTTTTTCAACGGGCTGTTTTTGAAAACGAATATAATACCCGAGCGAAAACCCGGTACAACCGGATACGCTCCCATGATTTTTGAGGTTACGACCTTTGTTGCAATGGCGATATCGCTCTATTCGCTGTTTTGCTCTTTTCCGCTTTCGCGCAATAATATAACAAGACAATGGGAATATTATAATATATTCGGCGGTATGGCTGTTAATCTTGTGGCTGAGTTAATACTCCTTGTGCAGTATATTATCTGCCGTTTGCACGATTCGGAGTATATAGAGCAAGCCAAAACAAATTATGTACATCACAAGCGATAAATATACCGATTTTGACATTTGTGTCAAAAGAATAGCGAGAAGTTTATGCAATTTGACCACGAAATTGTTTATAATTTCACTTGCAACTAAAGGAAATATCTGTTATAATATCTGTAGTCAAATTTTTAGGAGGTAGTAGGTAGAAATGAACAAAAGTGAATTAATTGCCAAAATTGCTGAAAAAGCAGAAATGTCTAAAAAAGACGCTGAAAAAGCTTTAAATGCATTTGTTGATAGCGTAACAGACGCTCTCAAAGCAAAAGATAAGGTTGTACTTGTAGGTTTCGGTTCTTTTGAAACTAAAGAACGCGCAGCAAGAAAGGGTAAGAACCCCCAGACCGGCGCAGAAATCGATATTCCTGCAACAACTGTTCCCGCTTTCAAAGTTGGTAAAGCTTTAAAAGACGCAGTTAAATAATTCTATCTAAGATTAATCCTCGCCGCAAGGCGGGGATTTTTTCAAGTATGAAAAATTGCACAATCGGATACCGGTGTAATGGATAGCCTAAGTTTTTGTTAAAAGAAAAATAAAAAAGAATTTGTAATGTTGCAATTTCTTCTCACATATGTTAGAATTATATATATCTATTATAACTAAATTAAGATGTCCCCCGCCTTTATAGGCGGCGGGTGACATTTAATTTTTTCAGTGGGAGTTCAATCTCCCACTGAAAACGTTGAATGACGCGGCTTTGCCGCTTATTGAAATAGCATCTGCAGAAAGGAATGATATTATGAGAATATGCGTTTACGGTGCTTCAAGTGTTAAAACAGATCAAAAATACATTGATGCGGTAGAACACCTTTGTTATCTGCTTGCATCAGACGGACATTCTCTTGTATACGGTGCAGGAGCCAACGGACTTATGGGTGCGGCGGCAAGAGGATTTACAAAAGGCGGAGGTCATATTATAGGAGTAGCGCCTCGTTTCTTTACAGCCGATGGCATGCTCTACGACAAATGCGATGAGCTTATCCGTACCGATACTATGCGTGAACGTAAGCAGATTATGGAGGATAATGCTGATGTGTTTCTGATTGTTCCCGGCGGAGTGGGTACCTTTGACGAATTTTTTGAAATTCTTACCTTAAAGCAGCTTGCCCGTCACCATAAGGCTATGATTGTATACAATATTTTCGGTTATTACGATAAGCTTGCCGAATTTATGCAGGTAGCCGTCCACGAAAATTTTGTATCGCCGGTGTCTGTCGAATTGTATGAAATGATATCAGAAGAAAAACAGATATTGGAATATATAAAAGGCTATGTGGCAAAGGAACTAAGTATAAGCGACACAAAATATATATAAGGAAAAAGTATTAATGAGCGATAATTTAAAAACGAGCAGCGAGCTTTTTAAGAGCATACTTATAGATGTTCACAAATCTGCATATAATATGAACTATATAACCAAAGACGCCATTATGGTTGAGGAGCTTGTCGACTTTGGCTTTTGTTACAGTCATGACTGGCTTGCCGATTCCGAATTTTACAATACCTTTAAGGGTAATATGGTGGGCTATTATCTTGGCCTTTGTGTCAATTGCCTTTGCGGCGGTCTTGCTGCAGCTGATGCATGGGCAGACGGCGGTGACCGCCTCTCCAAAATCAAATACGACGAGATTTATGATGGTGGCGTGTGGAACAATGTATTTGTGCTTCTTGAAATGAACAATGATAATGAGAAAAAGGATTTTCAGAATTTTGTGATTTCTCTTTACGAAAATTGGGTTGTCAAACT
>JAEDEG010000085.1 GCA_016293435.1 Clostridia bacterium | reverse complement strand
AACGCTACGGCAAATGGGAAGTGTTAGTGTAATATAGCTGTGCGGTATATATAAATGCATCAACCATAGTTACTGCGAAAGATTTACGACTTTCAAGACAGAAGAGATGTAAAATCCCAAACTATCAAATTGTTACTTTGTAATCGTAAATGCGAAAATTGTAGATTTTTAAGAAATATACAAATACGGAGGAAGTATGAAACGCATAAAATTAATCGCTAGGCAAAGACATATTGAACCAAAAACTGGAAAGCGATATAGTGATGCAAAATTGATGACTGTTAACGCTTATTATGAAGATGTTTTTGAAGTGCCTGATGATTTTAATAAAACTATGTTTTTGCTTCAGTTTGAAGCAGACCATCCGGAAATGAAAGGCTGACTTTTTGAAATTACTGAAGAAGCAAATATTGAGGGGGCAGGAAAATGCCTAAAATAATGGAGATTATCGAAAAAGAAACCAAAGGAAAAAGTTACCATACCTACAAGTATAGTTACGACTCAATTGGCCTACCTTCCATTGATTATGACGATGATCCTAACAAAGTAATGAAATGGAAAGATTCCGGTGAAACAGGTTCTCCCAAGAAGCCAATCGACCTTAAGTCTTTAGCAGATCAGTTGCAATCTGTGGGAGAAAAACCTTTGCTTAAATATTTTCTTGATGGTTCACGCCACGTTTTTAAGGTGGATGACATTGCATATAACAAGCAGGTTTTCCCCGTTGTAGCAGGACAAATAGGTATTGGCTGTTGCAAGCGTGAAAATAAGCGTATGTCAAAGGAACGCTTCTATCGTGAATTGGTTTTAGCTCTTCCTGATAAGGCAAACGCTGACGGTTGGGATGATGCTGCTTATTTTGCAGCCAAAGTCAAAAAGTTAAACGAAAGCGAAGAATTAAAGCGTTTGGGATTGCATTTTTCCGCCATCATTCCGTATTCGACATCAAAGGCAGGCTCCCCCGATACTAAACTTGATAATTTGGCGGTCGGCGTTATACAAGACTATATGATTGAAGCCGAAAAACGAATGGTTGCTGAATTGGTAAAGGACAAGCGTTTGGGGCAGGATGCCTATTTGCTCAAAGATGGTTCTCTTGAATATAAGGTTATGAAGTCCGGTCGAGAAGATTTGAGAACGCTCCAAAAAATCAAGCATAATTACAGTTGGGTGATCGGTGTTTCAAAGTCATTTAATCCCGAAAGTTGCCTTGATCATACGGGCAAACCGAATTCCAACTATATAGCTGACTTGCCCGTGTTCCACAGAACTCCCGTAGCGAGATACGAAAATCGTGAGTTTTTAGGTGATGTTCAATTTGGCGTTTGGTATATCCGTTTACGGGATAAATGCAGAACACAAACACCTTTTGACGGGGTAGTTAAAGTCGAAAAAATAATGATGGATGAAGAAATAGAAAACGGTATTGATAGTGACGTTATCGATCTGATTTCCGCCAACATTATCAACGAACGCAACCCTACTTGCTATGGTACTGACCGCCGTTGGGCGAATCATTTATATCCCGTATTTTTGACTGAGTCTTATGTAAGAAGCAAATACATCAGCACAGAAATGTTCTTACATCTGTTTTGAGGAGGATAAATAAAAATGGCTAATACGATTATAGGTCGTGTGTTGGCGACAGAAAAGAATCCAACAACAATTGATAATTTTACATTTTGGACGGATCCCGAACTTATCTTAAATCCGTTTGATATCGTAAAGGTACAGCACGTTAATAATTCATTTTCCTATGGCGTTATCGAAGATATTGCACATATCACCGATGCCGCTAGTTTTCTTACCAACTTCATTTCAAGTGATTTTGGTGATGTTAACGCTGAAGAAAACACCCTGCGTGTAGGGATGAATTATGTTACCGCCAAGGTTGTTTGCAATACCGAAAATATTTATATTCCTCTTCAAAGCAACGCAAAGGTAATGTTGGCAACTGCCGAAGAAATTAACTACGCTCTTGGACTTAATGATATTCGTAATCCGCTTGTGTGTGGTTATCTTGAAATGTATGAGGGTACAAAAGGGTGTGAGAAAGTTACACTCCCTGTAAATCTCAACTCAAAATTCATTATTGGCCCCGAAGGTGCTCATTTGAACATTTCGGGTATCTCCGGTCTTGCTTCCAAGACTTCTTATGCGATGTTTCTTTTGAAGGCTATACAAGACAGCTATATGAAGAAAGATCCGCAGAATGAGGACGAAGACAGTGTTGCATTTGTACTATTTAATGTAAAAGGTAAGGACTTGCTTGCTATTGATCAGTTAAACGACTTCTCTGATGAGCGTAATCCTGAGCAGGCTCGAAAGGATACTTTTGCTAAATACGAAAAGTTGGGATTGGCTGCTGAACCTTTCAAGAATGTTCAGTACTATTATCCTTACTCTATCCCAAAAACCCGTCATTGGAACACATATATGACGCCAGAAGAAGTTGAGGATAATATCAAAAAGAAGAAAGCAAAAAAGTACAAATACATTTATAAGTATGACAAAGAGAATCTCGATTTGATGTTTGCCAATATTGATGACTCCACTCAAACAATGGAATCTATAATCAGCTATATTATGTCGGGACAAGGTAAATTTAATCAAGTCAGTGATTGGCAGGAATTCCTTGAAGCAGTAAAAGAAAAGTGTTCTACCGAAACTTCTGGAAAAGACAAAGAAATCCCTGTGGCGAGCTGGAGAAAATTCTATCGCATCATTAATAAGAGCATTACTGATAATAAGATTTTCGCAAGGGATATTCGTGAAGATGAAGGTGAAACCCGTATTGGTGATGCCCTCAAATACATTAAGAAAAACGAAGTGCATGTTATTGATATTGCTAAGCTCTCCGAAGATAAGCAGGCATATGTATTCGGCGATGCAATCCGTACAATCTATGATTTACAGTTAGGTCAGTATGCCGGCGAAGAAGGCGTAAATCCGCCTTCAAGAGTTGTAATTTTTATTGACGAGTTGAACAAGTATGCTTCTAAGGAAACACCTAAGAACTCTCCTATTCTTCGTCAAGTACTTGATGTTGCAGAACGTGGACGTTCTCTTGGCGTAGTGCTCTTTGCCGCAGAACAGTTCAGAAGCGCTATTCACGATAGAGTTACAGGTAACTGTTCTACCCACGCTTATGGTCGGACAAACTCAATCGAAGTCACCAAGAGTGATTACAAGAGTATTCCATCCGTTTATAAGACTATGATGACTCGTCTGAAACAAGGCGAATACATTATTCAAAATCCGATTTTCCGTTCATTGCTTAATATCAAGTTCCCGAAACCGATTTATAAGCAATTTAAGTAAGGAGATAATTATGGCGACAGTAGGTAAAAACATACTTGATAACCTTACGACGGGTATGTACTCGGACTCCAAGGTTATCTACAGAGAATATATACAAAATGCTTGCGACCAAATCGACCTTGCAATAAGAGAGGGTATCTTGTCTGCTGACGAGGGATATGTTGATATATACACGGATAGCAAGAAACGATACATAAGTATTAAAGATAATGCTACTGGTGTCAAAGCGGACGATTTCATCGAAGATGTTGGAGACATTGCTAATAGCAATAAGGAAATCGGCAAAAATAAAGGCTTTCGTGGTATTGGTCGTCTTTGTGGGTTGGCATATTGTAAAACATTAAAATTTACAACAAGTTATCTTGGAGAGGGCACGAAGTCTATTATGACTTGCGACGCACAGAAGATGCGAGCAATGCTTGTTGAAAACAAGAAATACACTCTTGATGAAATTTGGGATGCTATCATAACGTATTCAACCGAACCCGAAACAATAGATGAACACTATTTTGAAGTTGAGATGTTTGATATTAACAAAGAAAACACCGATCTTTTGAACGATGCAAAGGTTCGTGAGTATCTCAGCTTTGTGGTTCCGGTTCCATACAAAAACACCTTTATTCTTCGCAATCAGATTTATAGCTATGCTAAGTCGATCGGTTATACCATCGATGAATATTGTGTTAGAGTAAACGGTTCGCAAATTTTTAAAGAATATACGACTAAGCTCAAAGAACAAAGCGGTGCTTCCTTGAAGAATTACGATGAGATTTCCCGTTTGGAATTCAAGGATTTTCGTGATGCTTCCGGCAATTTAATTGCTTGGATGTGGGTAGGTTTGTCACGCTTTGAAAAACAAATTCCAAGCATAAATCATATGCGTGGGTTGCGTGTAAGAAGTGCAAATATTCAACTCGGAGGCGACGATACCTTACAACCTCTTTTCAAAGAAAATCGAGGCAACTATTATTTCGTAGGCGAAGTGTTTGCTGCAAGTCGTAATCTTATCCCGAACTCTCAGCGTGATTATTTTAACGAAAACGAAACCCGCGTTTTGTTTGAAGATCTGTTGAGAGAGTATTTCTACGATGTGCTACACAAGCTTTATTATGAAGCAAATCGTGTTAAAAATGACTATAAGCGACAAGAAGAATATCTTAGCAAGGTCGCCGAATATCAAAAGAAGGAAAAAGAGCAAGGCTTTGTCAACGAGGAAGAACGTCAAAAACTTCAGTTTGATATTGATAAAGCTAAGAAAAGTGCCGAAGATGCTCGCAAACGATTAGACAAGCTTGATAATAGCGATAGTGCATCTCCCTTATCGGAAGTCAGAAAAAGCATCGGACAAAAATATGAGGCTGATAAATTAAAGAAAAAGGCCGAAACAACAACTGTTACTATCGTGGATGACGAAGATAAAAAGAAATCATTTGTTACAAGCAATATGTCCAAACTGTCAAGAAGCGAACGCAAATTAGTAAGTAAAATTTTGTCCATTATCACCGATATTGCTCCAAAAGATATTGCCGAGCAGATTATAGATAAAATTAAAGAAGAGATGAGATAATACCCTATGAATAGAAAAGTCTTGCTCATTGAGCCTAAATACAATAACAAATACCCACCAATGGGACTAATGAAATTAGCAACCTATTATCGAATGGTTGGCGATGATGTTCGCTTTTATAAGGGCGATATGCGTTCCTTGGCAGTAGAACTGATTTGTGATGATTTAATAAATCATCTATCTATCATTTTCCCTGAAGTTTTTTGGAAAGATTATTACCCTACGCTCTTTGAGTTTATAAAACTCGGCAAGTATGCAATCCTTGAATCCGATCCTATTTTTAAAGATGAAATAGTACTTGAAGCAGTAAAAAAATATCGAAAAAAATATAAAGACAAAGAATACTTTACGAAGCCAAGATTTGATAAAGTAGGCATTACTACATTATTCACTTTCTATTGGGACATTACAATAGATACCATCAATTTCGCTAAACAACTTTGCAAAAAACAAGAAGATGTAATGGTCGGTGGTATTATGTCGTCATTACTCCCAAACGAAGTATACGAAGCAACCGGAATAAATCCTTTCGTTGGTCTATTAAATCATCCTGGCGACATCGATGAGGGAAATAATCTTATAATTGATGAATTGCCTCTTGATTACTCTATTCTTGAAGAAATAGACTATGTTTACCCTGCGAATAATGCTTATTTTGCCTATATGACAAGAGGATGCGTAAACAAGTGCAAATTTTGTGCAGTCCCTAAGCTTGAACCGCAATATTGTGATTATATTAACCTTAAGCAACGTATTCAACATACTGATGAACGCTTTGGTGCAAGAAAAGATTTGCTTTTGCTTGATAACAATGTCTTGGCTTCTAATTGCTATAACAAAATTATTGATGAAATCAAAGATTGCGGTTTTGGAGCCGGTGCTACTTACACACCACCAAATGAGTATGATGTAACGATCAACAACCTGAAAGATTCATACAATGATCGTGCGTATATCCGCAAGGCAATCTCAATTTACAAAGAAATAATGGATAAATTGAAAGATGAGGCTGAAAAGACAGAATTATATTTAAAATTAGAAGAATCTCATTGCCTTTATCACTACACAGCTTCCAAGGACGATATTTTAGCATTAGATGAGTATGTGCGTCCGTTGTATGAAAAGACACATAAGCCTTCAAAAAGAAAACGTATTGTTGACTTCAATCAAGGCATCGATTCTCGACTAATTACTGAAGCAAATATGAAAAAACTGGCAGAAGTGAACATTCAGCCTTTGCGCATAGCGTTCGACCACTGGAGTCTTAGAGATATATATGAAAAGTCTATCCGTACAGCCGTTAAAAGCGGAATTAAAAACCTCTCAAATTATCTTCTTTATAATTTTGAGGATAAACCGGAAGAACTTTATTATCGTCTGAGAATGAATGTTGACTTATGTGAAGAACTTGGCGCAAGCATATACTCTTTTCCGATGAAGTACCATCCGATAAATGATAAAGAGTTCTTTATGAACCGTGACTATATCGGTAAACATTGGAACAGAAAGTTTATTCGTGCAGTTCAAGCTGTGCTTAATTCAACAAAAGGTAAAATAGGACGTGGCGTAGATTTCTTTGAAGAAGCATTTGGACGTGATATTGATGAGTTTATGAAAATTCTATGGATGCCCGAAACCTTCATCATTTATCGTCGTATCTATGATGCCGATCTTCGCAATCGCCTTGCCAACAGATATACTACCGTAACCGATCACGACTGCGATTTAACAAATGAATGGTGGGGAAAATTCAAGGCATTACCACCGGACAAACTTGAAAGGGCAAAAGCGATTATTGCCTTAAACAAATTCAAAGACGGAGATTTTTTGTGTGATGACAAAGAAATTTTAGATGTCTTATCTTATTATAGAATTACACGTGATGAAGCAGAAGCATAAAGGAGGGATGAAAGATGGCATATTTGAATCCTATTCCAGATTTAGAAGATGAACTTGAGATGCCTAAGGTGGAAAGTGAATCTGACTATGTCCAAATGAATGAAGTTTATTTCGCATTTATCGATGTTTTGGGGTTTAGAAAAACTTTTGATGATATTAAAATATCTAAAGAGCCTGACACAGCAGATAAATATCGTGATGTTTTTAACTATTATTTCTCACTTATGAATGCGGCTAAATTTATGGAAAAAGGCAAGAGTACCGGTTGTTATGCCGGACAAACCTCGGATAGCTTGTATTTCTATACGGAGAGACCAGATTATTTAATGCAATTTATTAAGATTTTTTCGCATTTTAGTTTATATGCTATGACTAAAAATGTGTTTTTCCGTGGTGGCATTGCAAAAGGATCTTTGTATAAAAAAGAAAAATATCAGTTTTATGGAGATTCTGTCATAGGTGCTTATTTAATCGAGAGCAATATTTCTAAAAACCCAGTAATCACAATAGACGAGAAAACACACACTGATATGTTAAATTTTTCTGAATACGAAGATCTGGTGGATGTATATCAAAATAGAAATTACATAAAACCCTTTGAATTTTTGAACAAAAAGATGGTTTTAGATATTGACGAGAACTTTATACTGAATGAAATTGATAGCAAGCAAATAGAAGCCAATATTCGTGATAATAAAAGTGCGTTTGAATATGATGCAAGCAATTTCTCTAAATACGTATTTTTGTTAGGTCAATTTGAAAAAAGTAATAGTTCCTCTATAAATGGGATAGAATAGGAGTGATAAGATATGTCAAATAATTATGTTGGAGCTGGAATTTTGAATATTATCACTGAATCTTTATATGACAATCCTATTGTAGTTTTTCGTGAATATGTTCAAAATTCTGTGGATTCTATTTTTAAAGAAGATTGCCAAGATGACTATGAGATAAAAATTTGGTGTGACGGAAACGACCTTTGTTTTCTTGATAATGGTCGAGGCATCGATACTCAAGATTTCAATGATGAAATGATTAAAATTGGCGACTCTTCAAAAAAGAAGACTCGGAATTTAGGGTATAAAGGAATCGGTCGTTTGTCAGGTGTGCCTTATTGTAAAAAGCTCACTTTCATTAATATATCAAACTATGCCTCTAAGGAGTTACAGTATTATTCTATTGATGGTACAAAATACGAACAGCTCAAAGCAAATGGCGACGATAAAGGCCTAGGTTTTACAGAAATGATGGGAATTATAGGAACATCCTTTAGCCAAAAAGAAAAAGAATTTACTACGTCTTATGAAGGAAAGATAAACAGATATAAAGAGCTTTTAGAAAAAACGAACTCCGGTTTTTTAGTGGTCTTGGAGGGCATTTCTCCCGTTTTAAGCACGACAATTGAAAGTGATAACTTTTTTGAAAATCTACAATGGTTGTTGCCGGTAGATTTTGATCAAGAGTTATACTCGGCTGAAAGCGGTGAACTTTTCAAAGAATTTACCACAAAAGATGACGGAAGTCTTCCAATAATCTCATATTGCAAAATCTCTTTTAACGATGTTCCAATATATCGTCCTATAAAAAAGGAAATGTTGCGAGATTATCTTTGTAAAAATAATTTCAAATATGCGCTTGGGTTCCACACATTTAATCGTAGTAAAATAGCAATTGATAGAAAAAATATTTTTACGGGCATTCGTATATATATCGATAATATGCTACTATGCACAGAAGATGAGCTGTTGAGAAACTTGGATAATTATGGCTTGTTAACACACACATTAAACGGGCAGTTGCAGTCTGTACGTGGCATTGGTGCTATTATATATATTACAGACAAAGTTAATATCTCTGCTAATGCTAGAAGAACTTTTATTGAAGTGACTGACACAGACTCGATAGAGTTTCTAAAGCTGATAGCGGAATTTGTAAATACGATTTATGATACTAGATATGCTTTGTCCTATTATATGAACGCTAAAGACAAACACGAGCAAAATGCCGAACTTGTCATAAAATTGAAAGAAAATGCTCTTATTCATTTAAAGAAATTAGCAAAAGAGAATATTGAGTTGCCTGACGATGAACCAGAAATAACATCTTTTGAAACCTTAAGTGTTCCAGAAAAGAAAAGAATGATAAAAAAGAATATTTCTCAGAGCATTGATATTAAGCTTAAAAATTACTTATCGCAATTAAATGTCTTTGATTTAGAAAATTCTTTTGAAAAGTTTATTGAATGGTTAAAGAATAATTGATCGCAAAAGGCCGACGTTTTGTCGGTCTTTTGCATAAAATCGACAGGAGTTTATAATGGATAAAGATATACTTTCTACACTAATAAATCACCTTGATTCAAGTGGCTTTGATGACTTAATCTTTTACTTGCTCAAGCAAGAAGATGATTTTTATTTAAGCAAAAGACTTAGTCATATCGATGATAGAATTATCGAAAATCCACCAGAAAGATTCTTCCAAACCGCTGAAGCTTTCTTTATTAACTACCACCCTTATTCTTTGTACAAGAATTTTAATTTACAGAATTTATATTTAGACGATTTAAAAAAGTTAATTTTGAAATACATAGAAAATCGATCATATGAAATGTGGCTTCCTGTCGAAGGTACAAGAATATATGCCATAAGTAATTATGATAGCTGTAAAATAGGAGTATCTGATAAGGAACTGTTAGAATTCCACGAAAAAGAACTATCAGGAGTATTACCATCAGGATTTGATGTAGGAATCGGTAGTGTTAGCACCATACTAAATCAGGGAAACACCAACGATGAAAAATATTCAAAAAGAGTGAAGAACTTTTTTCTTAATAACGATTCCGGCATATGTATAAATCTTTCTGATGATAAAATTATAGCTTCTCGATTTGTTGCACAAAGAGAATTTGACGGTATTGTTACTTCACCAGAAAACATTTTTCATCCAGTCATAAAGAAAGTTATTGATACTGACGATAAATTAGTAGAGTTCAATCAACTAATCAACAACGACACTAGAGAAAGCGTTTTGGAAGAGTTCCTTTATACATATCACGATTTGTTTTTTGGAGATAAATACGATACCCTTTCCACACAAGTTTGGCTAGATTTTCCTGAGTTTGATATAGGAAATAAGGACCGTCGCCTAGATATTTTTATGCGTAACTCGATTTCAAAAGATTGGGATATTTATGAATTAAAGCGCTCGTCTGTTAAATTGACTAAGACAAAATCTGATGTTCCAATGTTTGTATCCGCTGTACACGATGCTTTGACTCAATTAAGAAATTATAAAAGGATTCTCAGTCAAGATAAAGTAAAAAGGAAATTTGAAGCTAAGGGGATTAAGTATTACAATCCACAATTCAACTTAGTAATTGGTAAAAAGCCAAATATATCCGATGAGAAATGGAATTGGCTTCTTTCCCATCATAGTGACCTAAATATTATTACCTATGACAACTTGTTAGAGTCGGCAAAAAAGAGATTAGATACTTTAAAAAGTTTAATACCATAATATCAAACAACAGGCACGAGAGGTTGACTCCCGTGCCTGTTGTTACTTTGAGAATTTTATTATGACTTCATCTACTCCGTCGGTGTATTTACCTTGAGATAAGAGTTTATTTCGGAAATTGAGCAAACATTGAATTATAAGGCGGTACTCAGAGTTGGTTAGGCGTAGATAGTATTTTCGTTTTCTCATACAAACACCACTTCTGAATTTACAACCTCTGTTACACTACTACGAATATTGTTCATCCTCCGCACCCAAGCCATTTGGTCGGTGGCTTTGAGTTGTTCGGTCACACCTTCCTTTTCAGCGTATTCTTTTATCAGCCGAGAAAAGAGAATTTGTGCTTGTTCTTCGATATCGGCGAGGTGTGAATGGATTTTGCCGGAAGTGAGCAGATTGTAATACAGAACTTTGTGGTGTTGCTTCAAATATCGAAGTCTGCGCTGTCCCCACACGCCGATAGAGCGTGTTTCTTCGGCGGGTAAAGTAAGATTAGGCAAGCGATAATCGCCTTGCAGTGTGTACGTACCGCCGATTTGTTCAAATATTGATTTCATATAGTAAAACCTCCTTTGTGCTTAAATTAATTGCCAAAAATGCTCAATTACAAAAAATACAACGAACATTCTGCTGTTCATTACACTTTTTACGACGAACATTGAAAATGAGGCGTTTTTTCGGAATAGAATTACTTTTTTAGTAAATCTTGAAACGGTGTTTCGGTTGAGACAAAGGCTTCGTAGGCGAAGTTTGCGCCGAGGCGGAAGCCCATAATAAAACTGTCAAGATTTGATTCCCCGTTCACAACGCCCCAAGCATTTACATAGTCGAGAAACCATTTCTTCGGCTTGTCGGTCAGGGCGTTGGTCAG
>JAEDEG010000084.1 GCA_016293435.1 Clostridia bacterium | reverse complement strand
GAATTTTTGTGTTTTTTTCTGTCAATGCCTCCAAAAAGGGAATTGGAATTTACCTTGATATTCACATTGTCGGGAAGAAAAATATCCACTCCCCCGAAAATACAGCAAGCATTTATAACGGTATCTCCTTCAAAAGTCGCATTTCTCAAATCACATTTTATTCCGCCGAAAACCGCCGTAAGCTCTGCTCCGTTGAAAACTTCATTTTCAAGATAAATATCCTGTCCCGAAAAAGCCGCAAAAGCATTTTTTATGTTATTTTTGTTTGCTTGTGTATTTTTGGCAAAGCCTCTGTTTATGCCAATACCGCCGAGAACCATTTTGATACCGATTATGGCGATTACAACGGGCACTATGAGCTTCCACATGATATCAAAATCAATAACGTTTTGACAGGCGAGCAGCAAAAATATTCCTATTAATAAAGCAATAATATTTGTGGTTTTGTCATGATCCGAAAACAGTCCGGCAAAGCTTGGAACAATAATAAAAAGTGTCCACCAGCCGTCAAAAAATATTTCTATGCTTGTTACTTCAAATGCGTTTAGAATCAGCACAGAACTTATCGCAAGCAAAGCCAAACCCCATATAACACTGTTAATTCTTTTCATATCGTTTTTCCTCCTCAACTTTTTTACGCGGTTTTACAGCCGACTTGATAACCAAGTAATTCAATAAGCGGCAAAGCCGCGTCATTCAACGTTTTCAGTGGGAGATTGAACTCCCACTGAAAAAATTAAATGTCATCCGCCGCCTATAGAGGCGGGGGAAATCTTAATTTAGTTATATTTTATTATATACATCATAGAATTAATAGACATATTTTGCAGAAAAATGTGTCAAATTTATAGAAGTCCGTTCATAACATAGCAAATTGTTCTCTTTATGTAAACAATTTTGCTTTCTTACATATCCTGTTTATCTCTGCTCAAAAATTCACGTCGAAACTGCGACGGCGTAATACCCTCTGCCTTTTTAAATACCTTTGTAAACACTCTGTAATCACTGTATCCCGCGCGCGTTGCCGTTTCGGTTACGGAAAGTGCGGTAGAGAGCAGCAGCTTCTTTGCTTTTTCTATGCGTATGTTTGTAAGATAGGCAAGAAAACCCACGCCTATTTCGCTTTTGAAAAGCTGACTGATATACTGGGGATTTAAGTGAAACTCGTCTGCCAAAACAGACAGACTTATCTCCTCAGACAAATGCTCCTGCATATACCGTGTGATAGAAGAAATGACCCGTTCATCATTTTTTTCAAAATCCTGCTGTGCGCTTGCTTTATTCTCATACATAGATATTTTTAAGTTGTCGATGCAGCTGCCAAACTCCTCATAGTTTACCGGCTTTAGGATATAATCCGTAATTTGCAGCCGCAGAGCCTTGCGACAATATGCAAAGTCATCATATCCCGATACAATTACATATGCAATTTTCGGATGCTTGACACGGCTCACTTCTATTACCTTTAATCCGTTCATTACAGGAATGTTTATATCCATAATCACAATATCCGGCAAGAGTGCGTCAATTTGCCCCAATGCCTCCATGCCGTCCGATGCCTCACCAATGACCTCACATCCATGTGACTCCCAGTCAAACAGACGCTTAAAGCCTTCTCTTATCATAATTTCGTCATCAACCAACAGTACCTTGAGCTTTCTCATCTATATTCCTCCCGCACGAGCGGCAACCGTATATGAGCGGTTACACCGCCGTCTTCATTCTCAGTGTAGCTTAATCCGAACTCCTTGCCGCATAGTAGCTTTATACGCTTTTGAACATTTAATATGCCTATGCTTTCTGTCTTTGCTTTCTCCTTGTCAAAATGCAGCAAAATTTCGTCAATCTTGTCCTTTACACCTTTTCCGAAGCCGCTGCCCGTATCCGATACCTCAATTTCAATGCAGTCCTGTTTATTATTGAACTTTTTTGCCGTTACCGTTACCTTACCCCGGTAGCCCTTATTTTTCATCCCATGCAAAAGGCTGTTTTCCAAAATAGGCTGGAGAATAAAATTCGGCACCAGTATGTCTGCCAAATCAGGATCAAAATCAAAATTGTATTCAAGCTCCGGATATCGGCAGCACATAAGCTCCATATATGCCTCCGAAAGCTCCGTTTCATCCTCCAATGCTGTCATCTGCTTGTCTGTTTTGATGCTGAGTCGAAAAAAATCGGACAAGCGCATCAGCAAATCGGCTGTTGGTTTATCATTGTTTAGCTGAGCCTGAATACGAATTGTGTCAAGAGTATTGTACAAAAAATGAGGATTGACCTGGCTTTTTAAATACAGCATAGACATTTTTTGTTCTGTAAGTTCTGCACGCAGTATATCGGGGTTTTCAAGAGTCAAATAAAAAGCAAGCGTCATAAGAGTAATTCCCATACCGGAAATCAGCCAAGTGGGATTTATTGCCTGCAAAAGCGACACTATAGCTTCAATAACAAGTGCCACACCGATTGCCGCCTTCTTTTTACGGTCAATCTGCGACCGGTATTTAAAAAGCAGCCATAAACACAGAAGCAAATAAAACGCTGTGCTTATGTAGCAGACAGATACATGAATACCGTCGGAATAATTTCCCTTTGCCGTGACCGCATAATGAATCGGCAAAAGCATTGCTCCCAGCTCTGCCGCAACCAGATAAATTTTTGCCGCCAAATGAAAGCGCAGCGGTTTTTTTGTTTCTTCCTCAACCAAAATGGAAATATATTTGTAAAAAAGATAAACAACAAGCACCATACTTGCGATAAACAGCCTGTGCAGAATTTCGTTTAAAACAGGCGATACAGTTTCCAAATGATTTACCGTATACACAGTTGCCGCGTCAAACACAAGGTTCAGCGGCGCTATTGCCAAAAGTGCCGAAAAGGCTTTGTGCAAAGGCGTATTCCGCCTGCCCGCGCTAAAATATATAAAGGAAACAAAAACCAAAACCAAAATTAAGGCTATTTCCATTCTTATCATATGCGTTCACTTCCTTTTCCTATATGATACATGATATTGCTTCTTTAAAACCGGCAAACAAAGCAGTCAAATGTGCTTATTTTATAGGTTCTGCTTCCCTAATTCTCGTTTTCTCCGTGTTTTTCAGGATTTAAAACGCAAATCACAAACGCCGCAATAAAATATAAAACCGCTGTCGGAATAAATATATCGAGCAAATTACCGGTATACAAAATATCCAATGTGAAATTCACCATTTGATGAATCAAAACAGCATACAGTATGTTTTTATATCTTTTATATATTACGCTCATCACCACACTTGCAGATACAATGGAAATTAAGAATGTGACGCAGTAGATAAGTAAATTAAGTCCTTTATATCCCGAAATAATCCACAACGGCAGATGCCACAATCCCCAAACCATTCCCGTAATAATTCCGGCTTTTACTACGCTGTATTTTTTCTGCATATACGGAAGCGCAAAACCTCGGTAGGCCGGCTCCTCGCCAAGCGGTCCGCCAACCAATTGTATAAAAAAACCCGTAATCAGAGAAAACGGTGAAAAACAAAGCAGCTTCCAAATGCGAGTATTATTTTTCACCGATACATACCCAACAGCCGCAAAAAATAGGATAATCTGAATTGTTATGATAATTCCAATCAGTTTCCAATTTATTTTTTCCGCAAAAAGTCCTTTAATAAATTCAGACCTTTTCACCCCCGGCATCAGTCTTTTAAACATAAACATCAAAACGAAAAACGACGTCCATGAGCAGACCGTAACACATATTTGAAGCACTATTTTATTTGAAGTTATATAAGTTGATATAACACCGGTAATTGCAAACAAAATCAGAAAAACGACATATATCATTACCGAATACAATATCATATATTTTTTACTCGCTTGATTCTCATCCATTATTTATATTCCTTTCCGTTATGTTTTCAAATGCGTGCTCGATAAGCCGCCGTCATGGACAATCAAACACAGTAAGATATTCACTTTCTGTAATAATTTCATTTTTATTATACATCATTTAAGAAATAGTATATATACTGTTTTTGCAGGAAAATGTGTCAGAATTATAGAGTTAAAAAGAAACCGCGCAAAACACCGTAAGTTCTGCGCGATTAGGTTCGTCATTTTCTCTTCAAAACGGCATGAACATGGTTTTTATGCTCAAAAGCTGACAGACAATCGTTTCTTTCCGAACAAAGCGATCCCGAATTTCATTGTAATTCAATAAGCGGCAAAGCCGCGTCATTCAACGTTTTCAGTGGGATATTGAACTTCCACTGAAAAAATTAAATGTCACCCGCCGCCTATAGAGGCGGGGGACATCTTAATTTAGTTATAAAATATCTATGTATTCACCGCTTAAAGCTTTGTTCATACTTCTTACAGCGCAAAACTTGCCGCACATTGAACAGCTGTCCTCATGCTCCGGTGCTCTGTCATCACGAATACCTTTTGCAGTTTCGGGATCAATGGCACATTCCCACTGCTTTTCCCAGTCAAAGCTGCGTCTCGCATCTGCCATGGCATCGTCAATATCTCTTGCGTGGGGAATTTTCTTGGCAATATCTGCAGCGTGAGCCGCAATTTTTGATGCGATAATTCCCTGCTTTACGTCATCTACATTGGGCAATGCAAGGTGTTCGGCAGGTGTAACATAGCAAAGGAACGCCGCCCCTGCCGATGCGGCAATCGCTCCGCCGATAGCCGATGTTATGTGGTCGTAGCCGGGAGCAATGTCTGTAACAATGGGACCTAACACATAGAACGGAGCACCCATACAAATTGTCTGCTGTAGCTTCATATTTGCCTCAATCTGATCCATAGGCATATGCCCCGGACCTTCAACCATTACCTGAACATCCTTTTCCCATGCACGCTTGGTAAGCTCGCCAAGTCTTACAAGCTCCTCAATTTGGCACACATCACTGCCGTCTGCAAGACAACCCGGCCGGCAGGCATCACCGAGAGATATTGTAACATCATATTCGCGGCAAATGTCAAGAATTTCGTCAAAATATTCATAGAACGGATTTTCCTCACCTGTCATGCACATCCATGCAAATACAAGAGAGCCGCCGCGTGATACTATATTCATTTTTCTCTTGTGCTTCCTAATTTGTTCAATGGTTTTTCTTGTTATGCCGCAGTGCAAGGTAACAAAGTCCACACCGTCTTCGGCATGCAGACGAACCACATCAATAAAATCCTTTGCGCTAAGTGTGGCTAAATCCCTCTGATAATGAATAACACTGTCATAAACAGGTACAGTACCAATCATTGCAGGGCACTCACTCGTCAGTTTTTTTCTAAACGGCTGTGTATTTCCGTGCGAAGACAAATCCATAATTGCCTCTGCACCCATATTTACGGCAGCCATAACCTTTTGCATTTCTATGTCATAATCCTTACAGTCGCGGGATACACCTAAGTTTACATTAATTTTTGTACGAAGCATTGAGCCGACACCATTTGGGTCTATACAGGTGTGAAGCTTATTGGCACATATTGCAACTTGTCCCTTTGAAACAAGCTCTCTTATTTCTTCCTCTGTGCGGTATTCCTTTTTTGCAACCGCTTTCATTTGCGGTGTTATAATGCCTTTTCTTGCAGCGTCCATTTGGGTAGTATAATTTCTCATAGTTTTTTAGTTCCTTTCAAATCAGATATTATTTTGCTTCATATGCAAAGCGGCTTGTTAAATCAAAGCTATGCTTAATGGGACCGGAGCCTTTGCCAAGGTCAAGCCCGGCTGCCAATGCACCGGAAATATATTCCTTAGATCTTTTTACCGCCTCTGCGAGATCAAATCCTTTTGCAAGATTTGAAGCAATGGCAGAAGAAAGCGTACAGCCCGTTCCGTGGGTATTGGAATTGTTTATCCGACTGCCCTCAAACCATTGATATACACCTTCTGAATACAACAAGTCGTTTGCGTCGCTGACGCTGTGACCTCCCTTAATAAGCACGGTTGTACCATAATTTTCACTAATCTGTTTTGCCGCCTTTATCATATCTTCTTTGTCACATACAGACGTCCCTGACAGAATTTCCGCTTCGGGAATATTTGGCGTAACAACAGCAGCAATAGGCAAAAGCTCTTTAATCATTTCAGCTACTGCTTCATTTTTTATAAGCCTCGAGCCGCTTGTGGCAACCATAACGGGATCAACAACAATATTATTTGCCTTGTAGTATTTCAGCCTTTTGGCGATAACCTTAACAAGCTCCGCCGACGAAACCATTCCGATTTTAACCGCATCGGGAAAAATATCCTCAAATACGGCATCAATCTGTGCTTTCAAAAAATCGGGATCAGACTCCCGAATTTGCAAAACGCCGGTTGTGTTTTGCGCTGTCAATGCAGTTATTGCACTCATAGCGTATACACCATTCATCGTCATTGTTTTAATATCTGCCTGAATACCGGCGCCTCCGCAGCTATCACTGCCTGCGATTGATAATGCTGTTTTCATCGTTTTAACTCCTTCGATTTAATTTGCATTATTTTTATTGAGCGGCAGAAAGTGGTGCCCCCGGTCTGCCGCTTATAGCTTACACAATTATTTATCTATCAAAGCCTTTGCTTTTTCTTTAAGCAAGGCCGCAGTATTTTGTATATCCTCTGCCGCAAAAATTGCCGAGACAACCGCAATACCCGCCATACCTCCGCCAGACAGCTCATCCATATTATCAAGACCGATTCCGCCGATAGCCGCTGCCGGAACAGAAACAGAAGAACATATTTCCTTTAATTGCTCTTTTGTAATACGAATTGCATTTTTCTTTGTGGGCGACGGGAAAACCGCACCCACACCGATATAATCCGCACCGGCTTCTTCAGCCTCTTTAGCCTGCTTTACCGTTTTAGCTGTTGCCCCTATAATAAAATTTTGGCCGGCTCTTTTGCGTATTTCGCCCACCGGGGTGTCCTCTATTCCCACATGCACTCCGTCTGCTCCGCTTATGAGCGCTACATCTACATTGTCGTTAATAATCAGCGCTACATTATAACGGTGGCAAAGCTCTTTAACCTCGACTGCCTCTTTAACAAATTCATCCTCCGAAAGATTTTTCTCCCGCAGCTGCAGGCACGTAATTCCGCCTTTTAAGGCATCCTCTATCTGTTCATATAATGTCTGTCTTCCCACCCAGCTGCGGTCGGTAACAGCATATAGCAATAATGTCTCTTTACTGAATTTCATTTTAGTTCTCCCAAATACTTTCCTATATCGTCACACCTCATAGCAGCACTCATTACACAAGCACCGGCAGCTCCGTGTTTTCTCACTTCGTCTATATTACCGGAGCTTATGCCCCCGATGGCATACACGGGAATTGAAACACTTTCACATATCCTTTGCAAAAAATCAAGCCCCCGCCCGGGCAAATCTTTTTTACAATCCGTGTCAAAGATATGCCCTGCCGTGATATAAGTACAGCCGAGCCATTCGGCTTTGACTGCATCTTCTGCCGAATGGCAGGATGCACCAAGCACATCAAAGCCCGTTTTGTCTTCAGAGCCAAGCGCGGCAAGAATATTAAGCGGAAGATGCAGTGATCTGCAATCAAGCCTCTTTGCAGCACCTGCAAAGGTATGAAGAATACAGGGTGTATTATATCCCTTGCAAATTTCAATAACCTCTCCGGCAAGCTTTATATATTCTTTCTCGCTTAGATCCTTTTCTCGAAGGATAATTCCTGCCGGATGAGCTGCCGCCAATTTTTCTATGCGTGCAAGAAAGTTTTCGTTACATAATTTTCTGTTTGTTACACATATGATATCAGACATACAGATAATCATTCAGAACAGGCTGCAAGCCTTCATCCGAAATATCCTTATACATTTTATTCAAGCTTCTGTTATCATCTATTTCAAACTGCTCGTCGCCCTGCGCACCGTCTGACTCCTTTCCTGTGTATTTGCTTTCGTGGTCACCTATACCGGTGGAAACACCTGCCGAAATCTTTGTTGCGGCAATCTTTACGATACCGTTGCGAAACTCGGCACTTTCACGGGAAGACACGGTAATTCCGACAAACGGCAGAAAAATGCGGTAAGCACAAAGAATCTGGCACAGTTGTTTTTCATGAACGTCCATAGGATTTAGTTTGTCATTATTGATAATAGGGCGGAGCCTTGGGCAAGACAGCGACATCTCGGCATGAGGGTATTTGCGCTGCAAATAGTAAACGTGCATTGCGCTTGCCAAAGCATCCTTGCGAAAATCAGATAAGCCGAGAAGCGCCGAAAAAGCAACTCCGCGCATACCCCCCATAAGAGCTCGCTCCTGTGCGTCAAAACGGTAGGGCCACACACGCTTATGACCGAGAAGATGAAGCTTTTCGTATTTGTCGGCATCGTATGTTTCCTGAAACACCGTTACATAATCTGCACCGCATTCGTGCAGATATTTATATTCATCTGTATTAACAGGATATATCTCAAGCCCCACCATGCGAAAATATTTGCCGGCAAGCTTACAAGCTTCGCCGATATATTCTACATCACTTTCTGCTCTGCTTTCCCCTGTGAGGATAAGAATTTCTTCCATACCGCTGTCTGCAATAACCTTCATTTCATGCTCAATCTGCTCCATTGACAGTTTCATACGGTTAATGTGGTTATAGCAGTTAAACCCACAGTAAACACAATAATTCTCACAATAGTTGGCAATATAAAGCGGCGTAAACAGATAAACAGTATTGCCGAAATGCCTGCTTGTTTCAAGTCTTGCTCTTTGCGCCATTTCTTCAAGAAACGGCTCTGCGGCAGGCGAAAGCAATGCCTTAAAATCCTCTACGGAGCAGGTTTCATGCTCCAGGGCAGCCTTTACGTCTTTGGCGGTATATTTTGAATAATCAAAGGACTGCATCTGCAAAATAACATTTTTGCAAACATCCGAGTTAATTCTTTCCATGCCCGGAAGATATTCCATGTGGTTTTTTCGATATGAAGGATCTGTTTCGAGCCTGTGTTTTTTTTCAAGTGCTTTGGGAGAAAGATATTCCGAATCCACAAAAAACTGATTTTCCATATCAATACCCCCTAATCACGCAAAAATCCGGTCAAAGGATCCGACGCAGATGCACCTCTTGTAAGCACTCTGCCAAGACCCGAAAGATATGCCTTTCGGCCTGCTTCAATTGCCTGCCGAAATGCCGATGCCATTAACGGAAGATTTCCTGCCGTTGCAAGGGCTGTATTTGCCATAACAGCCGCCGCACCCATCTCCATTGCCTCACATGCCTGAGAGGGTCTGCCTATACCTGCATCAACAATAATCGGCAAATCAATTTCGTCAATCAAAATCTGTATAAATTCCTTTGTTGCAAGACCTTTATTAGAACCAATGGGCGAGGCAAGAGGCATAACCGTTGCAGCTCCGGCATTTACAAGGTCGCGGGCGGTATTTAAATCAGGATACATATACGGCATAACCACAAAACCCTCGTTTGCAAGAATTTCGGTGGCCTTGATTGTTTCCTGATTATCCGGCAGCAGATATTTGGAGTCTCGCATAATTTCAATTTTTACAAAATTGCCGCATCCCAGCTCTCTTGCAAGCCTTGCAATGCGAACAGCCTCCCGGGAGTTCCTTGCACCGCTTGTATTCGGTAGCAAAGTAACACCCTTGGGAATAAAGTCCAAAATGCTTTCCTGCTGCTTTGTATTTGCACGGCGAACCGCGAGGGTAATAATTTCTGCGCCGGCATCCTTTATTGCCGCTTCAATTAAATTCAGCGAATATTTACCCGAACCGAGAATAAATCGGGAATTAAATTCGTGTCCGCCGATAATAAGCTTATCATTATTCATTGGAGTTCCTTCTTTCATTATGTTTCATTTGCTAAAATTCGCAAAACAGCATGTGCCTGATGTGCCGCGCAAAGCATAACGCGAGTGGAAAAAAGCTCTATACCGTTTGAAACATCGCTAACCTCATCACCGCAAAGATAAAAATGATTTGTGACCTTTCGCGTCTTTATACTGTTGGCACATCCGATACCGGCCATGCCCGAGCCGGATACAAGAAATTTGTCGGGCATTTTTTCCAAAACCGCATTAACAAGCATAGCCTTACACTCCGCCTTATCAAAAGCTTCGCAGATGATATCTGCTTTTTTAAGCAAGTCAGGCACATTTTCTTCATCAACGTATATTGTATGCGTTTCAAGCTCAATATACGGTGCTATTTCCTTTAAATTTTCACAAAGAGCATCGGTTTTATATCTGCCGATTTGTGATGCCTTATATTGCTGGCGGTGAAGATTTGTGATATCCACCCTGTCAAAGTCTATAAGAATCAGCTTGCCAATGCCCGCACGGGCAAGCGAAACCGCAATGTTTGAACCCAATCCGCCCAAGCCGCATACAGCAACTGTAGATGCCAAAAATCTTTTTTGCAGTTTTGCGCCGTGCCTTTCTTCCATAGCTTTTATCATTTCTTTTTTTGCAGGTATCATATCAGCCGCCTCCCACAAAGCTGACAATTTCAACGCTGTCGCCGTCTGTCAGCATCGTTTCTTCATACTGTAGCTTTGGTACAATATCTCCGTTTCGCTCAACAACAATTCGTTTCATGTCATAGCCTGCACTTTTTAAATATTCCGAAACGCTCTTTCCGTCAACATCAAAAAGCTCTCCGTTTATTTTTACCATTTTTTCACCTCCGGACAAAATAAAAACAGGAAACCTCCGATTGGAAGCCTCCCGTAAAACCTTATATTCAAGCATCCCTACGTTGGCATTATCCAAATCAGGTTATCGGTCGAAGGTCATACCTTCCTCTCAGCCTGTAGCACAAGCTCCCGTGTTTCTATAATATTATACTCTATTTTTTCTAAAAATTCAATATATATTTAAAAAATTCGGCATATTGTCCACCGATTACAAAAAATGATAATATCAAAGTACACATCTATTGAATAAATTTACTCGATATTCGATAAATTTATCTTGACATTATAAATTAGAAGTGTTATAATATTTCTATAATAATTCTAATTTTGGGCTGAGAAAAATGACAAAGTACGAAAAACGCATATATGAAATCGTTAATCAATCGTCATCGCA
This sequence comes from Clostridia bacterium, assembly GCA_016293435.1. Classification (GTDB taxonomy): domain Bacteria; phylum Bacillota; class Clostridia; order UMGS1810; family UMGS1810; genus RGIG1828. Next base: position 150 of record JAEDEG010000084.1, on the reverse strand, counting down.
TATGACCGTTGAGCAAATCTATCAGATGTTAAAAGCCGATTTTCCGAATGTGGTTTTGGCAACTGTTTATAACAACCTAAATAAGCTGTACAAATACAGGCTTATCACTAAAATCTCGGTGGAGGGCATGCCCGACCACTATGATAAAAT
>JAEDEG010000240.1 GCA_016293435.1 Clostridia bacterium | reverse complement strand
CTTCTACTTTATATTGGAGATTATTTCCATTTACACAGTTGAATATACAGCCTCTGGGAGATTGAACTCCCACTGAAAAAATTAAGATGTCACCCGCCGCCTATAGAGGCGGGTGACATCTTAATTTAGTTATATTAATTTATTAAAGCACCTCTTGAATTAAGGTAAATGTCAATATCGTTATTGATGTAATTATGTCCTGTAGTGTGAAGAACATCGTAAAACTCTCGGATATAATCAAATACTCCGTATCGGTCAAAAAGTAAAAAAACTTCCTGTCCGCTCAAATTTCGATGTATTTTATAGTTTTCTAAACAAAACACAGTAAAAGCCATTTCTTTGCTCATAACAAAACCTCCTTATACATCAGGAAATTGAATATCTCCATTTTTTTCTTCCTGTTCAAATAAGCTGTACAACATATGTGTGCTATATTGCCAAACCTTGGTTTCTTCTTTTTCGAGTACTGCATATAATTTTGAAGAATAAAGTTTTTTTATCGCATCTTCTTCAGAGATATTTTGTTTTTCTGCTATCAATGAAACCAAATCAGTGCTTATATAGGGCATCATCGCGACAAATTGTTCCTGTCCCATAAATATCCTCCTATCTAACTTCTTTTGCCTCAATAAAATTCAAATATTTCATAATTTTATCGCTGTGCAAAGTCCATTGGTCGTGTAACACTTCTGTTTTTAATTTCCTTACGGTATATTCCGCATCATAGGCTCCTGTTTCAAACAATCGAATAGATTGATATACATTATCATCCGCAACAGGACCAATGTGCATATCCGTTTTGCTATCAATTATATTACCCTTACGATTATTAACAACAAATGACAACCATTCTTCATCTGCATTATCAAAACGTTTAATTGTAAACTCCTTTTCCGCCTTTTCTATATCAAATTCATATACAGCAACATATCCTAAATTAACATTTTTTCTTCGCATTTTAATCTTTGCCCACCGTTCGGCTTGCTCAAACGATGTTGTGGTATAAAATCCAACACCAAAATCCAAATAAACATCACTCTTTCGAATTTCCGGCTTATCGACAAGGTCTGTGCTTCCATGATATAAAATCATAAAAGTCCCCCCAATATTTTATTTATTACTTTTTGTTCCTGCTTTAACGCAGAAAGCATCTTTTCATAGTGTTTTCTTTGCTCTAATTGCTCTTTTATTGCTGAAATTCTTTCTTTGTCTTTACCAACATAATCATCACATACTTTTCCGTTTTTTCGATACTTTAAATAATAATATTCATTTTTACGACAAATTAAAGAACCTTTTGGCAGATTTGAAATCAAATTCTCATATTGTTGTATCATTTTATTATTTCTCAATGCTTCATTTCTTACAACCGAATCTATAATCATTATTATCACCATCATCATAATACCACACTTTTATGAAAAAATCAATAGTTTTGTGTGATATTATCTGTGCTTCAAAAAATAATTTATGCTCCACAACATCACAATTCGAGTTGTGGAGCATTTTAATACTACGAATATCAGCTCTTAGATTCTTTCAATAGTTTTCTTGCTATTGTAAACCTCATGTTGCAGAATTGTATTTATCAAGTCAAGTCTCATATCGGGATTTGGCTATTTCATGAGGTATTCAATAAGCGGCAAAGCCGCGTCATTCAACGTTTTCAGTGGGAGATTAAACTCCCACTGAAAAAATTAAATGTCACCCGCCGCCTATAGAGGCGGGTGACATCTTAATTTAGTTATAAGCAAAAACTCATCAGCAACAAGCGTTTTATCAGCACAAAAAGAAGCTATTGAGAAATTTTCTTTTCGAGGAGCTCTTTTATGACGGAGGGGTCTGCACTTCCTTTAAGCTCTTTCATGCATGCACCGAAAAGTGCCTGCATGGCCTTGGTCTTACCGTTTTTGAAGTCTTCAATTGCTTTGGGATTTGCATCAATTACCTTGTCTAAAACAGAATCTATAACCGAGGTATCCGCCTTTTGGTCAAATCCCTGTTCTTTGCAGTATTCCACAGGGTCAACGCCGTTTTCGATAACTGCAATCAGAATTTTTTTGCCCACATTACGGTTTACTTTGCCGCTGTCCACCATTTTGATTATGGCGCTGAGGCTGTCGGCTGTGATTTCCAAATCATTCAAGGTCTTGCCATCTTTACGAAGTATTC
>JAEDEG010000083.1 GCA_016293435.1 Clostridia bacterium | reverse complement strand
AATGGATAGATTTTCCCCGCGAGGGCAACGGATGGAGCTATCATTATGCAAGGCGCCAGTGGTCTTTGGTACATAACCACGACTGCAAATATGAGTGGCTTGCAAACTTTGACAGAGAGATGATTTCCTTTGCCGCAAGCTACAAAATTTACTCCGAGGGCGCGCCGCAAAGTCTGTGGCTTGATCGGCAAAAAAACCTGATACTCTTTGAGAGATGCGGCTTAATATTTGTGTTTAATTTTCATCCCACCCAATCGCAGAAGGATGTATATGTAAGCTGTCATCTAACCGGAGACGGAAGCTATCGCGCAGTATTTTCGACAGATGACGCAGCATACGGCGGTCAGGAAAGAATTTCAAAAAAACAAATATACCGAGCCAAAAAATGTGAATACGGAAATGGCTTTAGTATATATGTGCCATGCCGTACGGCGGTTGTTCTAAAAAATACAAGCCGTTTTCTCCCCAAGTATAACTAAATTAAGATGTCCCCCGCCTCTATAGGCGGCGGGTGACATCTTAATTTTTTCAGTGGGAGTTCAATCTCCCACTGAAAACGTTGAATGACGCAGCTTTGCCGCTTATTGAATACCGTGCTTAAAGTCTGCGGATATGAATTTTAATTTTTTTATTAAAATTCATGCAATAAGCAGTACAATCACTCTGATATCAGACTTTTTCTGTACACTGCGGGCGACACATTTTCTTTTCGCTTAAACAACTTGCAAAAGTAAGTATAATTATCTATACCAACCTTTTCGGCAACAATATATACCGGCTCTTTTGTGTAACGCAAAAGAGCTTTTGCTTTGCTTATGCGTCGTGATGTTATATATTCGTTGACAGTGCAGTCAAAATTGTCTTTGAATATTTTGTAAAGTCCGTTTGCCGAAACGCCAAACTGATCGCACAGTTTTTTGACTCCAATATTTTCTGTCAGATTTTTTTCTATATATTCACCTATTTCGTCTGCCATGCTGTCATACTCCAAAAAAACGGCATTCTGAAAAAGGATATTTGGCAAAAGAGTTTGTATGCTTGCAATTTGTTCATCCCGAAGCTCAGGCAGACTGAAATAAAGCTCTTTGAGACGGCTGTCTGCCAAAAATTCATCAACTCCCGGTGCACCGGCAAGCCTTACTCTGCCCATTATAACAACTCCCACAAACACATCGTCTTTTATAATAGGCATTGCGGCATCATATAGCCCCGCATGGCAGATATGGCACTCAAAGCAACGACTCTTTTTGCACCTTTCGAGCACAGTTCTGTCTGATATATCACACCTATCCAAATAATTACCAATGTACTGTATTTCAGTGCAAAAATCATATTCCCTTGTACATCTGCACAAATAATGATATTCAGAATCCAAAAAAGCCATGCTTATCCCCGTGAGAAGCGACAAATCACTTATTATCTGTCTTAATTTTTCTACATTGTATTTTATCTTCATAAAAACCCCCCTGTATTCCATATTATATCAAATGCGGTAAGAAAGTGCAATATTTGGCGAAGATATTTTATTGATTGTTATATAACAAAGAGATATAATAGCTATGTAAAAATTCCTACAGTATTCAATAGATATTATTAAGGCATTATTAAAAGTATTATATAAGGAGCATCGGGGCATCACAATGAATATTTTTTATCTCATTTCAATCATTCTATCCGTATCCGCACAAAATGTCCTAAAAAAGGCATTTGGGCAAAGAGTCGGCAGTAAAGGAATATATTTTTTCACGTCCCTGTCATGTGTGGGAGCACTGGCGTTTTTCGCAGCAACATCCAACGGATTTTCGTGGAATCCGGATATTACAAGCTACTCTATCTTTTTTGCCATTTTCTATGCAATTGCAATACTGTCCGGCACTGCGGCAATAGCATGCGGTTCGCTATCGCTCACTTCTCTCGTCACATCCTACTCACTCATGGTGCCTACCCTCTACGGACTTGTTTTCTTAAATGATCCGATAAGCATCGGACTTATTCCGGGATTGGTACTGCTTGTAATATCTCTTGTACTTATAAACAAAAAATCCGACAATTCTCCATATTCGTTCAAATGGCTTATATATGTGACACTATCATTTATATGCAACGGTATGTGCTCTGTTGTTCAAAAAATGCAGCAAATAGAGTTTGACGGTGCCTACAAAAATGAGTTTATGATTGCTGCTCTTTTTATGGTTGCTTTATTTACTGCAATTATATCTTTAAAGTCTGAGCGAAAAGACCTAAAACAATATTTTAAATGCGGCTGGCACTTTGCACTGATATGCGGTGCAGCAAACGGAGCTGCAAATCTTTTTGTTATGATTTTGTCGGGACTTATTCCGATATCGCTCATGTTCCCTCTCGTATCGGCAGGAGGAATCATCGTTACCTACATAATCTCAAAGCTTTATTACAAAGAAGTGCTCTCAAAAAGCCGGCTTGTCGGGTTTATACTCGGCGTAGGCTCTGTAGTTCTTCTAAGCATCTGATGTCAGAATGAATCCCTGTGCTTTTAATGGCATTAATCAAAATTTCCACCATATAATCATAATGTTATTTCATCATCACATCCAAGCTTTTTTATGTGATCCAATGTACCATTATAATTACAATAATAAATACTGGTCAAAAAAGCAAAAAACTGTCACTATACAAAATAATTCAATTATGCTAATATAAAATAAGGGAAAGGATGATTATTATGAATGAATACAAATTAAGTACCTATAAGCGTAGGAGTGCATCTGTATACTCAGAAAAATCAACTTGGGAGAGACCATTTACGGCAAAACGCTACTTGCATCCACCGTTTAGCGAGCGTGTAATTACAATGTGGCCCTCATTTATGGTAATGTGTGGCGATGTCGTTGAGACTACCGATGTTAATTATAATTCGTCCGGCTACCGAATTCTGGTAGGAGAAGACTTGGAATCTGTTCCGTTTGACAAAATAAATTATTATACCCGTGATGATGGTATGCCGATACACAAAATATCATATGATTACTTGAATTATACTGTGTCAATGGAGAGCTTTTGTAATATGGAGAGAAAAAGCTCATCATTTAACAGAATAAGGATAAAAAATAATTCAACCGAAAAGATTTGTGCAGTTATCGGACTTATAGCTCGTACGGGATTAGAGAAGCTTCTTACAGGTATGGAAGTTGACGGATATTGTCATTACAATCAGAATATTGCCAATTGGGGATTTATTCGGTCAACATGGAAGTATGACAATATGTCGATGACAGATGGCACATATTGCATAAAGATCAAGGGCGACGGGTTTGATGTGAAATGGATTGATGATACACCCGGAAGCAAGTGGCATCACAGACATCTTTTGAAGATTAGCTGCGAACTGAATCCTAATGAGGAAAAATTTATTGATATTTGTTTTGACAAAGGTGAGGTAAAAGATTTTGATTTTGACAAGTTAAAATCAGAATGTTATAACTATTGGCTTTCGGAGCTTAATAAAATCAAAATAGTTTTGAATAATACTCCGCAAACAGAGATTATCCAAAAAAATTTCACATGTCAGATGCTGCAAATGTTCGCATACCCTATAGGAAAGGATTATATCATACCCAGACAGGGTGGACTTCAGCGTGCCTGCTGGCCTGTGGAGGCTATGGAATTTCTAACGGCACTTGATAAATATGGCGATTATTACTCCTATACCGAAAAAGCGTATGATACATTTTTCAATATTCTTCAAGTAAAGGATGGGGAAGATAAGGGCTGTGTTCTTAATTTGAACGGACAAATGTGGGCGTCGAATACAGGCGGAGCTGTATGGGGCTTATGCAATCATTTGATTTGCAGAAATTCTAAGGAGTTATTCTTAAAATATCGTCCCTCTATCCTGCTTGCTTATGAATGGATGCAGAAAAAAAGATACTCAACTAATGATTATCCGGATGCTGAAAAAGGTGTATTCCCTCCGATGCAAGCAACAGATTGGCCCGGCAAATTCCAAAGCTGGTGTTATACAGATGGCAATAATCTTATGGGTTATGAACTCATGGCAGACCTTTTTGAATTTTTTAATGATGAGAGGGCTGATGAAATACGCAAGGCATATAATGATTACATGAGTTGTATGCGCAAAATTTTAAATAAATTAGCGCAAATACATATCAAGGACAACGAATTTAATGTAACCAACCGCTTGGGATATGCTCCTGTTGACCCACAGATTGGAGCCATAGGAAACAGTGCAATAAATCTTGTAAGAGCAAAGGTAATAGAGCCGGATACAGAAAATTTTAAGCTTTTGGAGAACTTTTATATAAATAGAGGATATGGCCAAAACGGTCTTATGGGACTTATGAATGATGGAATTCTTATTCAGGGACACAATTCCGATATATGGGCAGGGCACACTTGGTATACAAGCATGCCTGATATATGTTGGTTTTACGCATGGCTGTCAATCGGACAAATTGACAAGGCAAAGGCAACCCTTGATTCTCAATTAGAATACTCAATGAGTCCGGAATATTATATGTGTGAGCGTTATGCTGATAATGACCCGTATTTTGTACCTTGGATGCCAAATGCAAGTGCTATGGGAAGAACAATGATGATGCTCATGGAGTATTATAAATTTCAAGAAAGAAGGTAATACAAATGAAGAAAATTTGCTTTACCGGTGATTCTCATACGTGGGGCGAGGGAGCATCCGGACTTGTAGAAAGCTTTAATCCCCCGGTACTTGGAGGCGATAAAAGATTTGCGGGATTTGAATATCCTTCGTATGTAAATCTTATAAGAAAAGCTGTTTTGGATAAAACAAATTCTATTAATCACGAATATACCTGTAATACATTTAAAGATGATTACGAGATGAAATATGGCTGTATATGTGTTGACAGCATTCCTCTTAAATTAAGAGAGTATACCGGACTAATAAGAATAACACTGAAGTGTCTGACTAAAAAAAGCACGGCCAAGGTATTTATAGACAATAAACTCTGTGATGAGGTCAATTTGATGGTTAATGATGATTACAATACTTATCGTATTCTCAGCTACGATTTAGAGGATATTGAGCATGAACTCTGCATTGAGGCATTTGATGGTCCGGTATATGTTTATAGAATAGAAACTTATAGTGGCGAATATGCTGTTGTAAACTGCGGTGTTGGATCTACCTCAGCAACACAGTATCTTGACAATTTCTGGTCGAATTATGTAGAGAGCATTTGTCCGGATGTGATAGTTATGGAAGCACATTCTATAAATGATTGGATTGATGCTGAATCGCCTGAACACAGCAGAGCAAAGCTTGTTGAAGGTATTAATCTTGCTAAAGCAATTGGAGCAAAAACATTGCTTTTGGGTGTTTCCCCTATATTAGAGAAACAATATAACAATAATAATATTTGTTACAGTGCATATATTGAAGCAAGCAAACAAGCTGCTGATGATACTGATTGTACATTTATAGACAGCTTTTCAGTTATCTCGGACAAACTCCATGGACTTAGTGAAGATGAAAAACGAAAGCTTATGTTTTATGACAAATGGCATGTAAACAATTTGGGTCATAAGATTTACGCAGATCTTGTTTTAAATTGGCTAAAATATGCAATTCCGAACATATACGATTAATAGATAGACTTGGATATGACAAAATTAGAATTCCCCATGAGAGTGAAACAAAAGTCACTCTCATGGGGATTAATTCTTTATGCACATATGCAAATATGATACAATGCAACTGAAATTATTTAAAAGCATTATTTTGGATTTGAGATTTCACACATATTAAACAATTGTAATTTTTTAAGATCCTAAGCATTTATTTTCAAGGTCTTCAAATACGCTTTCCGTTCTTTGGTAATTCTAAGGCTTTCAACTGCTTTCTGAATGGTTTTGTTGTGCACCCACACAGACAAACGGTGCTCTGTAATATATGGCAGACTCTCATCCCACTGCTTCGCAAGCGCCGTAGCAAAATACCATGCAAGCATCATGTTTACATAGTATTCATCGGAGTCTACCGCCGCAGCCATCCCAAGATATTCACGTCTGAAATCCTCATCAAGATAAAAACACATGAGCATCTCCAAGGCAAAACGCACTGTGTATACACGCTCAGATTCTATCCACTCTTTTATTTTCAAAAGGAGCTTGTCTTTGTTTTTTGCAAAGCATTTCGGCCTGATGCCGTCGCAGGTTGCCCAGTTATCAACATATGGCAAGAAACGATCAAGCATTTCTATACATTTGTCAAAATCTTTTATTGCAGAAATAATAAAGCCGTGAAGATTGTTTTCTTCATAATAATAATGAGGCAACGCACCGAGAAACTCCTCAGATTCATCCTTCAGATTTTTGGCAAGAGCACGCAGATGAGGTGTTCTCACCCCGATTATAGTATCAGGATTTATATTTGGTATGAGCTTAGACTGAAAAGCCTTGTATTTCGCATCACTCAATCTTGTCAGCTCTTCGATTATGTTCATTGGCATTTCCTCCTTTGTAAGTGCAATTTTGCATTTCGTTTGGCAAGGCTGAATTTGTGTTAAATTCTCTATCCGCCCCGTTTCATCAATGTAATCTTGCTTGTTTTGTAATACGTTTCGAGCGTAGTAATAGTTCTATTGCGTTTCTATCGAGCAGCCTAAAACTTACCACACTTTTATACATTTATTATATCATACCTTTTTTATTAATCAATAATTATTTAAGCAGTTTTAAAAGTTTTTCAAAAGGTTAATCAAATCATTTACATTGTACTAAAATATCTTCTAACCCGTATTATTAAAGCCCCATTTGAAAAATCACTCAAACGGGGCTTTAGCGTCAAGCGTTACCGCCCGACATACTGTTTATTTATTTGCTTCGATAAATTTTTTCAGTATTGATGAAATTTCTGCTCTTGTTGCGTTGTCCTGCGGATTAAGTGTGGTTTCTGTCTTACCTTTCATCAGACCGATTCCGACAGCGTACTGTATAGCTTCTATTGCATATTCGGATATTTTGTCAAAATCGGTGTAAGAAAGAATATTTGTGTCTTCTCCCACACTGACATCATATCCCTTGTATTTCGCATATCTAAACATAATTGCCGCAATCTGCTCACGGGTGATGTTACCGTCAGGGGCAAATGTATTTTCCGTAACGCCGTTTACAATACCGTTTTGCTGTGCCCAAATAGTCGCTTTTGCATAATACATATCGGCTTTTACATCTCCAAACGGAATACTCTTATTAACAGCGGGCTCGCCATCTGCACGGTAAAGCACGCATACAAGCATACCGCGAGTGAGAGATTCATTCGGTGCAAAGGTGGTATTTGTCGTACCGCCCATTAATCCGTTTTCGTTTGCGTATTTTACGTTTTCAAAGAACCAATCATTCTCGAAAACATCTGTAAACGGATTTTTCCATTCCGGAGCAGTGGGCTCAACCGGCTGAGTCGGTTTGTCAGGCTCTTTTTCGATTTCAGTCCACTTTGCATAAAGAGTAAAGCTCTTTGTTACCTTTGCAGAGAAGTCATAAGCAGTCTTAAGCTCCTTATCGGAATACCAACCGGCAAATGTGTAACCGTCCTTTGTCGGAGCTGTCGGCTCGCTTACTGCAGTATTTCTTGTTACCGTTTTGCTTGACACCTTGCTTCCGCCGTTTGTTTCAAATGACACAGTATAGCGGGTTGTTCCGCCGCCACCGCCGCCACCGGAATATGTCCACTGTGCATAAACCGTTGTGTTTTCACTAAAGACGGTATCGGTTGTAATTTTTGTTCCGTCCTTTGCCGCCGTGTACCAGCCATCGAAGCGATAGCTACCGCTTCTGGTGGGTGTGGGAAGATTGGTCAGTCTGCCGAAAATATCCGTGATGGCACCGGTCGGATTAACCACACCGCCGTTGGGGTCGAAGGTGACGCAGGTGGGCTCCGTAATTTCCACATAGGTGTGGGTGTCACTGTAGAGATACACCTTGTCAGCAGAGGTGGTGAACGTGTCGGTCTCTGCAGTGCGCCAAAAATAGGTGGTGTTGGGCAGAGCCGGGGCTGCGTTCAGGGCAATGTGTGTTTCTGATGTGGCCTTTGCCTCGGCAATGACATGTCCGCCGTTGACAGTGATACCGCCGTTGGCATAGATGCCAAAGCTGGATGGCGCCGTGTCACCGGTGGCGGTGACATTCCCACCGTTGACAGTGATACCGCCGGAGGCGCCGAATCCGCAGGTGAATGCCATTTCGCCACCCGTTACCGTACCGCCGGCGGCGATGACTTGTGCGTTGTCTGTGATGGTGATGCTTCCAACAGGACCTTGATCCTCAGGAACTACACCGATAACTATGCAAAGAGCCACGATTCCGCAGCTTTCCGCAACCGCCGCACCGCCGGTTGCAGTTACTTGCGCGTCGCCTGTGATGGTGATATTGCAGGCAGAAGTATCAGAATAGCCGCAGGCGTAGATGCCGTGGCTGGATGCCCGTTCGTCACCGGTTGCTGCACCGCCGGTTGCGGTGACACTGCCGCCGGAGATGGTGATGTCACCATTGATGACTGCAATGCCTTCGCTGGATATTTGTGCTATGTCACCGCTTGCTGTTATCGCGCCGCCGGTTGCCGTGACGATACCGCCGGAGATCTCAATACCGAAATTGGCACGGATGCCCGCACTGGTTTTTTCTGAACTGCCGCCGGTTGCCGTGACAGTTCCGCCGGAGATGGTGATATCGCCGTTGTAAAAGAAGATACCGTAGCTTTCGTAACTTGCCGTATCGCTGATTGCCGTGACAGTTCCACCGTTTATAACGCAGCTGCCGGATCTAAGGGAACAGATACCGTTGCTATAAAATGCTGCGCTGCCGGCGGTGGCATTTACCGTGCCACCGTTGATAGTCAGGGTGTCTCCGTTCTGGATTCCCATGCTTGAGTTTATCGCCTGCTCGCCGATTGCCGTGACGGTGCCGCTATGGACTGTGATGTTGTGGGCATAGATGCCAACGCTGACATCGATTTCCTTGCCGCCGGTTGCAGTTACCACACCTCCGTTTATGGTGATGCTGCTCATATAGGCATAAACGCCGGAGCTAATATCTGCATATCCCTCTTGAGGATTTGGGGTGGGCCTACCGCCGGTTGCAGTTACCGCACCTCCGTTTATGGTGATGCCCCCATTATAGACATAGATTCCCGCGCTTAGACCTTCTATACCTTCTGTCTGACCACCGATGGCAGTCAGTTTGCCCATCTCGTCACCGGTGCTTTGAGCATATATGGTCAGAGCACCGCCGACTTTGACGACGATGCCGCCGTTCACGGTCAGGCTGCATCCGTCGGTCAGGATAAGATGCACATCGCCCTCAAGATTGACGGCATTTGAAATGATCACATTTCCCTCAGCCACATACCATCCCTCGTTCCATGTGGTGGTTGTTGTCTCCACCACGGTGTAGCTGCTGCAGCTCTGCTGAGAGCCTTTTGCATCCAAGTATGATACATCTACGCTCTTTGCGGCATGATTGACTGTCTCCGCATTTGACGGAACAGCTGTTTCCGTTTCTCCCTCACACAGCGCAAAATTCGCATTTTCGGAGCCACACACAGGGCAATCCTCCTCTATGGTTTCCGTGGTGCAAAGAGACGTACAAATGCACTCGGTTTCCGTCTGCCCGTTCCCCGCGGCAAGCGCCGATTGGAAACAGAGTGAAAACATCAGTGCGCCGCAGAGCAGCAGACTCAATATTCGTTTCTTCATTCTCGTTCATCCTCACTTTCTTCCGTACTTTTCGCACGGATAAATTGCATTAAAGTTCGTTTCGCAGTATGTATAACATACTACCAATGGGATATCCCCTTAAAAATTTTCTTCCGCCGGTGCGGAAGCTGTTATTTTCATCACCTCGTCAATAATTCGCCGTTTTTGTCTTTGCGTATATTTCAGCCGTTCTCCGCTGCTGAGCCTAACAGTGCCTGTAATATCTTGTATCTCCGCTACCGATACAAGGCATCCGCGGCTCACCTTGATAAAGTTCTCGCCCAACTTTTCCTCAAGTTTACCGAGCGTCATTCTTGTTTCATATAGACCTCTTTGCTATGTGGCGCTTATTATTTTTCATAATTGACACATCCAAAGCATGCAAATAACGTCGTTTGTGTCAAGCTATATCACCGTACTGTGTTAATTATAAATGATTTTTTAATTATTTTCAATAAGCTTGTGACGAATCGACAATTTTTAGGGACGAATTAACACAAAAACGCATACGCAGTGTTATGTTTTTCAGTTTGCAGATAATGTGCAAAGCATATATAACATACACCGGTATGCGGAATTTTACAGTATATATTTAGTTGTAAGCCTCAGACGTTCTTATCCGGCAGCTTCCCGAAATATAACATCAGTGCTTTTTCAGCGTCACTGCTGTTTTTAGTGAATTTTATATCCGAAATATTGAACAGAATACATCCGCAGTGCCCCTTGAAGGTAGGAAAGCATATTACTTTCAAATAGGTATCTATTTCGGGACTGTAGTCGATGATTTCCAGCGTTTCACCGTAAAGCGTTGCGCGCTCGTAGCTCCGCAGCCACTTGGAATCCATGTTGGAAAACAGACTGCCGAATGAACTTCCTATAAGCCGCTCCAGCGGCATTTTTTCGAGCTTTGCAAGAGCCGGATTTCCGTACCTGAATATCCAGTCAACAGCTTGCCTTTTCTCATTGAATATCATTTCAATATCCGTAAACGCAAAGGGCAGATTTTCAAAGCTGCTGTAATGACTGCGGTATTCCTCGTCCGTTACGGGTATGCCGGCATGGCTGAAGCTGCTGATAATACGCTTTTGCTTTGCATGAAACTGCTCAATGATTTGGTTTTTCTTTCGCTGCGTATATATTAAAGACTCGCCGTTGCTTAGGTTAATCTTATCAGTGATATCGTGTATAGCCATTGCGGACACAATACCTCCGCGGTGTATCTTTATAAAGCCGTCACCAAGCTTTTCTTCAATTTCTCTAAATGTCATCCTTGTTTTGTATATGGTACCTCCGGAAACATGTATATCAGCATTGTTTCCCATCATAAGCACATAAAGAATTGTACTGACATTAAGCACAACCTTCTTCTTATTTGAAATAATTGTTATGTGTTTTGCCTTGTACAAATAGGACACCTCGCTTACCTTTTTATAGCTGTAATATCTATTGAATCCTTATACAATCCGAGCGTCAAATACCAAAAGAACCTGAAGAAAAAATCTTCAGGTTCTCTCTAACCCCGGCAGCTTCCTAC
>JAEDEG010000239.1 GCA_016293435.1 Clostridia bacterium | reverse complement strand
TCACTTTTTCGTGAATCCCGGATTTTCGTTAGGCTGTTTTTTTACAGCCCCTTTTTTTAATTTAACTGCCTGAGCAGTTTTTCCACCTTGGACGGTTTCAGCACCTTGCCCATAGAAACGACTTTTTCGTTGACCACAATGGCAGGCATACTCATAACACCGTATGTCATAACCTTTTGCATATCGGTGATATACTCCACCTCCACAGGCAACCCCATCGCTTTTACGGCTTCTTTGGTATTTTCATATTGTTCGTGACAGGATTTACAGCCTGCGCCCAAAACCTTGATACAGCAAATACCCTCTTTCACTTCGGGACAGCAATCATTTGAATTATTGACTGTCTCACTTGCAGAGCATCCGCAGGCACAATCCGTTATTTTCTTTTCTTCTTTCTTTTTCTTTCCGAAATTAAACAGAGCCATAACAACTACCTCCAATAATTTATATAATAAACGGTTGGATAAGATTAAATGAATATCCAACAATTATTATTCCGGCTGTGCAAATAGCAATAAATATTCCCAGCAGCTTCGTCTTTACCGCCTTGCGAAGCATAATCATTGACGGCAGAGAAAGGGTGGTAACCGCCATCATAAAGGAAAGCACTACGCCGAGCAATGCACCCTTAGCGAGAAGAGCCTCGGCAATCGGGATTGTGCCGAATATATCGGCGTACATCGGAACACCTGCGATTGTTGCAAGAATCACTCCAAAAGGATTGTTGTTGCCGAGAACCTTTACGATAAATTCTTCGGGAATCCAGTTATGAATAATTGCTCCGATACCTACACCGATAAGCACATAAGGGGCAACCTTTTTTGCTGTTGAAACAACCTGCTTCCACGAATATTTCATTCTGTCCTTAAACGTCAGCTTCTCCTGCGGAACATCAACTGAGCGTCCGTTGCGAATAAATTCTTCCACCTGATTTTCAAGGTGAAGTTTTTCGATCAGCGTACCGCCTGCAACGGCAATGACAAGTCCGAGAATTACATATACTACTGCGACTTTCCAACCGAAAATGCTCATCAGCAATACAAGGCTTCCGAGGTCAACCATCGGGGAAGAAATGAGGAACGAAAAAGTAACTCCAAGCGGAAGTCCCGCACTTGTAAAACCGATGAAAAGCGGAATGGACGAGCAGGAGCAGAAAGGCGTGACTGTGCCGAGCAGGGCGGCAAGAATATTTGCCCATATCCCATGAAAACGCCCAAGTATTTTTTTCGTCCTCTCCGGCGGAAAGTAGCTTTGAATATACGAGATAATCAAAATCAATACGACTAAGAGTACCATGATTTTTACGGTGTCATAGATAAAAAACTTAATACTGCCGCCGATCTTTCCCGTTGTATCCAGACCGCAGATGTTCAGAACATTTTCAATTATTTTGTTCAGCCAATGCATACCGAGGATTTCATTCTGAAAAAAATCCCATGCGTTTTTTACTGTTTCCATAATCAATAACCTCATCATATCGTTAAATCGAAATGTATCAATATTTATATCTTTAAGCAAGCCGTGCGTGAAAGTTAATTTCTATTCACAGCACGACTTTTCACCGTCAGAGCAAGTCACATTCGTCAGCTCTTGCAGATACTTAACAGCATCTTCCGCTCCCTCTGAGGAGATAGAATAGTGCATCCATTTCCCCTCTTTTCTGCCGACAACAACTCCCGAATCGCAGAGGATTTTCATATGGTGGGACAAGGTGGGCTGACTGATACTCAATTCTTCCAACAGCTTACAGGCGCATTTTTCTCCGCTGAGCAAAAGTCTCAGAATACGGATTCTGTTTTCATCACAAAACGCTTTGAACACCGCTGCAATTTTTTTCTCGTCATGTTCCATACTGTCCACCTCCTGATGATAAACATTATATCATTCATATAGATAATTGTCAATGTGTTTTTGTCTTTTTTCAGTCAACCTGTATTTTTCTTTTGAATAGTTGTTTTCTGCAACCAAAAATCCGGCAATAACGATCGCCGTCACCGCAGCGATAATGGCAATTTTTTTCATAAATATATCCCTCTGTTCATTATCTTTCTTATTTTTCACCCCAAATATTGATAAAAAGCTGATATGAAAAAGGACTGTTGTAAACGAGTCAACCGGATACAACAGTCCGAATTTTTTATTTGCGTTTTTTGCCGAAGAAGCCTTTTTTCTCCTCACCTGTCGG
>JAEDEG010000082.1 GCA_016293435.1 Clostridia bacterium | reverse complement strand
TAAATGTCACCCGCCGCCTATAGAGGCGGGGGACATCTTAATTTAGTTATAATACCTGCCGACACCTTATAACATATTATTTTACAAAACACTGTTTAAAAACTGTTTTGTTCTTTCTCCCTTGGGATTTGAAAAAATCTCATCGGGAGTGCCTTCCTCTTCGATTGCACCCTCAGCCATAAATATGACTCTGTCTGCAACCTCGCGGGCAAAGCCCATTTCGTGGGTTACAACCACCATGGTCATGCCCTCTTTTGCAAGCTGTTTCATAACATCGAGCACTTCTCCGACCATCTCGGGATCAAGAGCCGAGGTAGGTTCGTCAAAAAGCATTACATCGGGGCTCATCATGAGAGCACGCACTATGGCAACTCTTTGCTTTTGACCGCCGGATAACTGCGACGGATACGAAGCGGCACGGTCTGACAGACCTACTCTTGCAAGCAGCTCCATAGCCTTTTTATCGGCATCCGCTTTGGGCATTTTGAGAAGCTTTGTGGGAGCAAGGGTCATATTACGCAAAACCGTCATATGCGGAAAGAGATTGAACTGCTGAAATACCATGCCCATCTTTTCTCTGTGAACATTGATGTTTACTTTTGGCTCGGTAATATCAACACCTTCAAAATAAATATGACCGCTTGTAGGGGTTTCTAACAGATTGAGAGAACGCAGAAATGTTGATTTTCCACTGCCGGAAGGGCCGATAACAACCACAACCTCACCCTTTTCTACATGGGCAGACACATTATTCAATGCTACAAGCTTACCGCCCAAGTATGTTTTTGTAAGATTTTCTGTTTTAATTATACAATTTTTACCGTTCACTCTTACGCAGCCTCCTTTCAAGCATCTTCAAAAGCTTTGTCAGAAGCAAAACTATGGTCAGATAGATAAGAGCAACCAGCAGTATAGGGTTTATCTGGTCATATGTAGTATTTTTTATCTGATTGCCCGCTTTGGTAAGATCAACCACGGCAACATAGCCCGCTACCGAGGTCTCTTTAAGAAGAGCTATCATCTCGTTGCCGATTGCAGGCAAAATATTCTTAAATGCCTGAGGCAAAATTATCAGCCACATCGTTTTTGTCGCCGAAAATCCAAGCGAGCGACCTGCCTCCATCTGCCCCACATCAATTGCTCTGATACCGGAACGAATTATTTCGGCTACATATGCACCCGAATTGATACCAAAGGTAAGAGTAGCTACCCAGGTACCGTCATCCGCAAAAGAAAACACTATAAAAAACATTATCAAAAGCTGAACAACAACCGGAGTTCCTCTGATTACCGTAAGATATATATTACATATTATATCAAAAATCTTAAGTTTTTTGTTCCCTTCACAAAAAACTTTTACAATAGCTACTATTGTTCCTATAATAACGCCGATTATCAAAGCGCCCACCGTAATCTGCAAGGTTTTTAAAAGACCGTCGATTATAGTTTGATATCTGTTGGACACAATAAATGTATTATAAAGAGTATCCAACCAGTTATTAAACCACTCTGCCATACAAATCCCCTTTCCTTTTCCATGTCCGCAAAATAAGCGGCACCGAAGCGCCGCTCAATTTTTAATAAATTATTCTGCATCGTAGGGGAGCTCATAGCTTTCAAATATCTTTGCAAGCTCGCCGCTATCTTTCAATTCTTTCAAGGCACCGTTAATCTTTTGGGTTAATTCGTCATTTCCAAGCTCAAGAGCAATTGCATATGCTTCCTCTGTAAGCGCTTCATCAAGAACTACAGTTTTGCCTTCCTGCTTTTCGGAAAGAGCTTTTGCAACCGCATTATCAATTACAACCGCCTGAACCTTTCCTGATGTAAGAGCAGAAACTGCTTCGGCACCGGTCTTAAAAGACATAATTTCATATTTGTTGTCCAAAAGATATTGTTCGCCGGTTGTGCCTTCCTGGCATGCAATTGTCTTACCTTTGAGGTCTGCAGCTGCTGCAATTTCACTATCTGCCATTACTATTATAGCCTGAGATGCTTTGTAGTAATCTTCAGAGAAATTCATATTCTTTTTTCTATCGTCGTTTGCTGTGATACCTGCAATTGCAACATCATATTTGCCGGTTGCTGCACCGGTCAAAGCTGCGTCAAAATCGATATTGGTAATTTCAAGCTCCATACCAAGCTTTTCGGCAATTGCATTTGCAAGATCAACATCTGCACCGACAACTTCACCGTTTTCAATATACTCAAAGGGTGGGAATTCGGCATTGGTAGCCACTGTAAGCACATTATCTGCCTCGGGAGCTTCTGCGTTATTTTCGGTTTCGTTCGATTTGTCTTTGCTGCAAGCTGCAAAGCAGCATGCTGCCATTGCAATTGTAAGAACAAGTGCAATAAGTTTTAAAAATTTCTTCATTATAAAAATCCTCCTAAAATTTTAGCTTTTGCGATACCAAAAGCCTTTTTATCTCATATGAGTTTAACACATTATTAATTTTATGTCAACAGATTTATGCAAATTATTTATTTTTTTGGCATTTATGCAGTATATTTCCTATTTTATGCATTCAATTCCCAATAGTGAACAGGCATTCAGGTGGGTAATGCGGTTCATTTCATCCTCGGAGAGCTCAAGACAAGACAAAAGTCTCATTTCCATCTCCACACTGTGCCACGGGGTATCTGTTGCAAAAAGCAGCTTATCGGTGCCGTGTTTTTGTATAATCATTGAGGCATATGCCTTAGGCATAGAGCAATATCCAAAAGACAAATCCAAATACAAATTTTCGCCGCAGAGATATTTGAGTACATCTTCATTACAGTTTAGTCCGCCCCAATGAGCCGCAATAACAGGCGAATCAAACCATGATGCCGCCCTTGCCATTGCCTTTGGCATGTTTTTGTATGGTGGGGGATAGCCATAGTCGAAGCCTGCATGAAAAACAGTTATAAGACCGAGCTGTGAGATTTTTTTGTATATCGGCTTCATTTTAGGGTCATCGGATTCAAAATTCTGATAATCGGGATGAAATTTGACGCCTTTCATGCCCAAATCCCGTATACGCTCTAACTCCTCATATATATCGGGAGAATCGGGGTGAACCGATCCAAAGGAAAAAATATCCTTTTTGTTGTTGATTGAAGCGGCAAAATCGTTGACATTTTTTTGTTGGCGGGGGTTTGTGGCAATATTTAAAACCACCGATACATCAACGCCGTTTTTTTTCATATAGCTTTTAAGCCCAAAGAGGCTGCCGTCGGTATGGGTCATAATATTACCCGAAGCATATATGAGCTTTTTCATGGCTCTTTCGCACAGATTATCGGGAAAACAGTGGGTATGAAAATCAATAAGCATGTTGCACTTCCTTGAAATAATTTGGTATATAAAATTGCATTGCCTTAAATGACATATCATATTGTATAATTCAATGCTATAGTC
Source organism: Clostridia bacterium (assembly GCA_016293435.1). Taxonomy (GTDB): domain Bacteria; phylum Bacillota; class Clostridia; order UMGS1810; family UMGS1810; genus RGIG1828. The sequence continues at coordinate 8,078 of JAEDEG010000082.1, read as the reverse complement.
ACTCCGGATGCTGTTTTAGTATACTACTTTTTAAATTTTTTGTCAAATTTACAAAATTATACACAGCCCAAAACGGGCTCGGATGCTGACGCACCCGCTTATTTTTATCGCACTTTCCGACACAATCTGCCGTGCTTTTGCAAAAATATCCATGGGTAATGGATACTGCAGAGGGGAAATCCTCTTTTTTGTCTTTTTAAAACGAACGAAAATGTTTCACTTTTCATAACATTGATGATATAATCATAGCATGGTAGGTATTTAAAATTTTATAAGGAGGCAAATTTATGGATATAATTGCGAAGTTCAAGGCAGCTCTCCCCATATCGTACACCGATGATACAAAGACAAGGGACGAGCAGCGAACCATTGTACAAATACCTATACATATGATAAAAACCAACCCTTATCAGCCAAGGCGCAGCTTTGATGAGGAGTCTATCGTAGAGCTGGCTAACTCGGTAAAAAAATATGGTGTTATCCAGCCGATAACGGTGAGAAAAACAGATGAAAATCAATATGAGCTTATTGCGGGCGAAAGGAGAGTGAGAGCCTGCTCAATGGTAGGAATGCTGAAAATTCCCGCAATCGTCACAACCTTAAGTGACAACGACAGTGCAGTGGTAGCCCTGATAGAAAACATTCAGCGTGAAAACTTAAGCTTTATGGAGGAAGCAGAGGCGTTCAGAAATCTGCTCTATAATCACGGCTTTACTCAGGAAGAGCTGGCAAAGCATCTGGGCAAAACCCAATCGTCGGTTGCAAACAAGGTCAGACTGCTCAAATTATCCTCACCGGTGAGAGAAATAATCAAAGACAATGCGCTAACCGAGCGTCACGCCAGAGCACTTTTGAGGCTTGAGGACGAAAATCTTCAGTTAAAAGCGCTGGAGAAAATAACCGACGAAAATCTCAATGTGCAGCAAACTGACGAATTTATTGATGAGATGGTCAAAGAAAAACAAAGCAAAAAACCCGAAATTACAGTTTTTGGCAAAAAAAGGGTTTTGAAGGATGCAAGGCTTTTTACGAACACACTCAGACATGCCGTGGATATTATGAAGAAAAACGGAATTGAGGTCGAATCGATTGAAAACGAATACGACAACTATTACGAATACATAATACATGTACCAAAATAAATTCAATACGTTTAAAAATGGGGCAATCCCTCATTTTGTGTAAACCTCAAATTTGATCCCAAAATGATAATATAACTCACCTTTCTTTTTATCAATTTACAATAAGCTTGAACAACTTTATTGTAACAGAAAGGTGAGTTTTTTGGGATAACCTTTTGCTACCCACCCGCGTAGCGGGTGGTTTATTGTTTTGCACGCTTCGCGTACTCAACGGTCTAAAGAAATTAATTTAAAAGCCACCCGCGATTTAATCTCGGATGGCTTTTAATCAGATATTTTATTTACAGTATTTTTTCGCAAACTCCACTATGGGTGTCACATCCTCAAGACCGTGAGGGTGATGTCAGCAGCCTTTTTTGCCGATGGCGGTGATATTTCCGCCGTTTTCGCGGTAATATTTTTCAAATATTGCCCCATTCTCACAGTAGGGCACAACATTGTCCGAATCACCGTCGACCATCATAACCGGTGCATCAAGATAAAGTGCCGACACACATTCGGGATATCTTGCGGCAAGCTTTGATGCAATAAGACCGCCGCAGCTCATGCCGACGGGAAGACATTTTTTGTAAAGACCGTATTTTTACGAAAGATAATCTGCAAATCTTTTATGCGGTCGAGGTCTTCGTCGAGACACCAACGTGTAACATTTTTGACATATGCAAGATGCCGGCCTCTGTTTACCATTTCTATTTCAAATGACGGAAAACCATCGAAGTATTCCGTTTTCAAAAGCCAGTTTTTGTTCTCATTTGGCTATTTTGGAAAAACAAGTATGGCATCCATATTTTCAAACTTAAAATCAATACGCCTAAATCCGTTCCAAATCGATTAGGTCATACAAAAACCCTTATTTCTTATCAAAGTGCTTCAAGAAAAATTCTTAATTTGCGGGCAATAACCGCATTACCTTTATCGTTGGGATGCAGGCCATCGGGGATGTATGTATCCTGAATTTCTTTTATTGCGGGCTGCATGCCGCTCGAAGCATAAAGATCGAGCACCGGAAGAGAATAGTACTCAGAAACCTCTCTGATTATATTTACATATTCTTTTAGGCTGCGGTCAAAGGCAACTTCGCCGTTTTCGGCAAGCTTTATCTCGTCTGTGCGGTGAAGCGGAGTCATTATGACAATGGGCTTGCCGAGATATTTTTTTATAAGACCCGAAAACAAACAATGGCACGCACCGTAAAAGGTATCGACAGCTCTGTCGGCAAAGGTGCCCAGCGGAGCATTACCATGGCCAAAATCGTTGGTACCGCCAAAAACCACAACCGCGTCAACATCGTCTCTCATTGTGCCAAATCGCTCAACAAAGGCATTGCGGTCAAGGGATATTTCATCGGGTGTCTGAGGAGCTATGCTCTGACGCGAAAATCTTGTAGCGCTAATACCGTAGTTTATAGCCTCCGAAAGCTTTGCCTCCCTACACAAAACACTGTGATATATTTTATCGGAAGAGCTTGTACCCACGCCCTCTGTGATGCTGTCGCCCAAAAAAGCAATTTTAAGTCCTTCAAGATTCATAATCCAATCATTCCTTTCTAAAAATCATCTTTATACATTTATCGGTTTCACTTCAAATAACATATTTTTATTATCTAAATATTTATCTTATCATACCTTGATTTAAATGTCAAGCTCAGCATCGTTTTGTTTTTCCTCTTCCAAATTGTCTTAATTGACAAAGTAAAGTCCGTCTTTGATTTCAAGTGGATATTTAGTCTGGCAAATAAATTAAAACACAAATTTTTTAGAATTTGTGAAAAAAGGCTTGACAACAGAGCTAATAGTATGTATAATATTATAGTGTAATTTTATCTAAATCCGTTATGTGTTTCTAACATGACAGCAGTAACGGAGGGAGGGAACGTATAAATGGCAGAAATCAGATTAAAAGATAATGAATCTTTAGACAGCGCACTTCGCAGATTCAAGAGATCTTGTCAAAAAGCAGGAGTTTTATCTGAAATCAGAAAAAGAGAACACTACGAAAAACCCAGCGTAAGACGTAAAAAGAAATCCGAAGCAGCAAGAAAGCGTTCATACAAATAATTTTTTATATATTTTTCGGTTTTTAAAACCGTACCCCCACAAATGGCAAATTTGCCTTCCCAATTAATCATAATAACGGTTAGATAAAATATTATTACAAATACAAATTTATCAAAACAGGCGACCTGTATATGGCCGCCTTTTTTGTAACACAGGACAATTATCATGATCAAAAAGCTTTTACCTGATTATACAGTAAAAAATGTTGCTGCTCTCGATGAGAGCTTTTATATATCAAGAGGCATACGCGCGGTTATCTTTGACATTGACAACACTCTTGTTGCCCATACCGAACCCACACCTCCGAAAAATGTTCTCAGCTATTTTTTGCTCTTGGAGAGCTGGGGCATCAAATATGCCATAGTATCCAACAATTCGGTAGAACGTGTTACCTCTTTTTGCAAAGAGCTTGGTGTTCCGTTTTACGGAAAGGCTCTCAAGCCCCGCAAAAAATATCTCAAAAAAGTGCTTTCGGAGCTCGGCATTTCTTCTAATGAAACCTGCCTTGTGGGAGACCAGCTTTTCACCGATATGCTGGGCGCAAACCGCATGGGCTTTCTGTCGGTGCTTGTAACCGCTGTGGGCGAGGACGAAACAAGCTTTGTGTCATTTAAACGTAAGCTTGAAAAGAAAATTTTGCAAAATAATAAAGATAAATTGATAGAATACAAATAAAAATCTTAATTTAGTTATAATTTATCGGGAGGACAATACCATGTACATGAAATTAAAAGACGGCAAATCCAAAGTACTTACACTAAGCTACGACGATGGTGTTGTGCAAGACATCAGGCTTATGGGCATTATGGATCAATACGGCCTAAAGGGTACCTTTAACATCAATACTGCCCTTTATCTGCCCGAAGACGCCGAACGCGAAAGTTATTACGGCAGAATGAAGCTATCGGAGGCAAAAGCGCTCTATGTAAATTCCGGTCATGAGGTGGCTGTTCATGCGCTTACCCACCCATTTTTGGAAAAATTAAAAAGTGATGAAGTGCTGATCGAAATTCTTGAAGACAGAAAAAATATAGAAAAGGAATACGGCACTTTCGCCAGAGGTATGGCATACCCTTTCGGCACCTACTCCGATGAAGTGGCAGACCTTTTGGCAAAGTGCGGCATCTGCTATTCCAGAACCACAAAATCAACCGAGAATTTCAACCTTCCCCAAAACTGGCTCACGCTTCACCCCACCTGTCATCACAACAACCCCCGCTTAATGGAGCTGGCAAAAGAATTTGCCGAAAATAATTCAAAATATTGTGCGGATTGCAGCATGTTTTATCTGTGGGGACACAGCTATGAATTTGATAACAATGACAACTGGCATATAATTGAAGAATTTGCCGCATATATTGGCGGCAGAGACGATATTTGGTATGCAACCAATATTGAAATTTATGACTATGTCAAGGCTTATGAAAATCTTTGCGTAAGTGCAGACCGCAGCCTCGTATATAACCCTTCGGTAACCGATGTATGGTTTGTCGAAAATGACAAGACTTATGCCGTAAAGGGCGGAGAGACCGTAAGACTGTAGTCAATAAAGCGTTTCAGCTTTTGTTGACATGGGTATTTATATAGGTATTGCGGTATTCGGTCGGCGTAATCTTCACATGATATTTAAAAAACTTAATAAAATGATTTTCGCTTCTAAATGACAAAATCCTTGAAATCTGCTTTACGGAATAAAGACTTGCCGAAAGCAGATTTTTTGCGTTATCAAGCTTCATTTTGATTATATAATCCTTGAGACCCACGCCATAAGCCTCTTTAAACACGCGGCTGACATGGTTTTCATGGTAGCCAAAATGACGGGCAATGCTGCACACGGAGATATCCTTTTCAATATTTAGTCTTATCCATTCTCTTATATTGGCTGAAAGCTGTCTTCCGGCATAGGCTCGGGTTTTTTGTTCGGATGCAATTTCTTCCAATATAAGTGCGGTATACAAATCGGCGCATACCGGTGAGTAGGTGGGTGTGTTTACCGTATGAAGGCACTGCGCAAACAGATTTTTGAGCATATACGGCTCTGACATATGCATATGCTTTGGCAAAGAGCAATGCTGCTTTTTGCAAATCTTAAAATGCAGCCACATAAAAGAGACAAAATTCTCCGATTCTCTGTAACCGTAATGCAGCTTGCCCGGCTCAAGTATAAGAATATCATTTGCGCCAAGCTCATATTCAATGCCGTCTTCACAAATATATGCCGTTCCTTCATACACAAATATAATCTCATAGGTATCTATAACTCGCCTGGGATGGCACCATATGCCATCGGATTTGAAAAGCCCCGACGACGAGTATTCTGTATTTTCATCCTTATTCAAAAGAATCATGTTGGAAAATCTCACTTTCTTTTGGCTGTTTTCACTTGTTATGTTTCTTCCCATATAGTATAATTCAGTTAATTAATGATGTCAAGGAGGAATTTGGACATGAAAAACATAAGCTACAGAAATGTAACCCTAAATGGTGGATTTTTGCACGAGAAGCAGCTTTTGAACGAAGCTGTAACAATGGATGCTGTATACGACAGATTCTGCGAAACAGGCAGAATAGATGCATTTAAATTTGAATGGACAGAAGGTAAAGAAAACAAGCCTCACTTTTTTTGGGATTCGGACGTGGCAAAGTGGATGGAGGCGGCGGCATATATTCTGGCTAAGAAAAAAGCTCCTGATATTGAAGCCAAACTCGAATCACTCATTGACCTGATAGAAAAAAACCAGGGCGAGGACGGGTATTTTAATATATACTTCACAGTGTGTGAGCCCGAAGCGCGCTATACCGACAGAAGCTGTCACGAGCTATACTGTGCGGGGCATCTTTTTGAAGCGGCTGTTGCATATTTTGAAGCCACCGGCAAAGACCGGTTTCTTAGACTTATGGAAAAATATGCAGATTATATATACAAGGTATTTATAGAGGACAAAAGTGCCGCTTTTGTTACCCCCGGTCACGAAGAAATTGAGCTTGCCCTTGTGCGAATGTATCGGGCAACCGGCAAAAAAAAATATCTTGAGCTTGCTTTATTTTTTATAAACAGCAGAGGCTCTGAAGAAAATAATGAATTAAAACCCGAAGAGGTGCCTCTGTATACCCAGTCGCATACACCCGTGCGAAAGCAGACCACAGCAGACGGTCACAGTGTGCGGGCCTGCTATCTGTATTCTGCCATGGCAGACCTTGCCTGCGAAACAGACGATAAAGAGCTTTTTGATGCCTGCAAAACGATTTTTGATAATATTGTAAACAAAAGAATGTACATAACCGGAGGTATCGGCTCAACCAGACTGGGAGAGACCTTTACCATCGACTATGATTTGCCAAACAGCAAAGCCTATGCCGAAACCTGTGCCGCAATTTCACTTATGTTTTTTGCTCAGAGAATGTTGCAGCTTGAAAATGATGCAAGATATGCCGATATTTGTGAACGTGTGCTCTACAATGGCATGATTTCGGGACTTTCATTGGATGGTAAAAGCTTTTTTTATGAAAATCCCCTCGAAATTGATAAGAGAAATTATATTAAATTTCCCTCAAAATACAACCGCGAGAAGTTTGCAATAACACAGCGCGTTGGGGTGTTTACATGTTCTTGCTGTCCTCCAAACCTAAACCGTGTGCTTGCCTCTGTTGCCGATTATATATACGGCTATGACAAAGATACCGTGTATATAAACCAATTTGCCTCCTCCGTTGCCGAATTTGACGGTATGAAAATATCTCAGAAAACAGATTATCCAAAAAGCGGAAAAATAAAGATAAACACCCAAAATGTAAAAAAGCTGTGCATCCGCATACCCTCGTGGTGCAAAAGCTTTGGCATAAACGTAGAGTATAAAACAGAAAAAGGATATGCCGTAATCGAAAATATCAATGGAGAAATCGAGGTTGATTTTGCAATGGAGCCCGTTTTGATACAGAGCAACATTGAGGTGTACGAAAACAGCGGCAAGGCTGCTGTTTGCTGCGGTCCGTATGTGTGTGCAGCAGAATCGGTCGACAATATCGAAAATCTCCACTCACTTTTTATTGACAAAGCCTTTTGTGCAAAAGCTTATTATGACGAAGAGCTCTGCGGATATGTGCTGAGGGTCAAGGGCTTCAAAAAAGTGACGGACAGCTCCCTGTATTCTTCTTATTCAGAAAATTATGAAGATTACACCATTAGGATGATTCCTTATGCGTCATTTGCCAACAGAGGTGAGAGCAATATGTGTGTATGGATTAATGTGAGATAGCTTTAAGCAAAATAAGCCTGATGCAAGACAAAGAGTCATCAGGCTTATTTATGCTAAAACCGATAATAAGCTCAAAACCCCTTGTTTTTTTAGTTCAAATGTGCTATTATAAATCTACGTTATATACGAAACTATAGATACATATATATTATTTCGATACATAAAATACAAAAATAATTTATAAAAAGGAGCTTTATATTATGCCATTTATTGATGCAAAAATTTCAATACCCCTAAACGCAGATACCAAAGAAGCGCTCAAAACCGAATTTGGCAAAACAATGAGCCTTATCGGCAAATCCGAAGCCTATCTTATGGTTGGTATTCAAGACGGATATGATTTGTGGATGGGCGGTCAAAAAATTGACAAGGGCGCCTACGTTTCTCTCAGCCTTTTTGGAAACGCTTCCCCCGAAAGCTGCAAAAAAGTGACTGCCGCTGTTTGCAACATCTTGTCCGAAAAGCTGTCTATCCCCGGTGATAAGGTGTATGTAACCTATCATCCGATTGCTGACTGGGGCTGGAACGGAACAAACTTTTAGAATATAACTAAATTAAGATGTCCCCCACCTCTATAGGCGGCGGGTGACATTTAATTTTTTCAGTGGGAGTTCAATCTCCCA
>JAEDEG010000238.1 GCA_016293435.1 Clostridia bacterium | reverse complement strand
CCACCGAGATAAATGTCAGACCCAAAAGGAACAAAGAAAAAACTTTTGAAAATCCCTCTGCAGAAACCGGGCTCATATGTCTTATAACAGGCAGCTTAAATAGCAGAAACACCGCCTGCAGCAGCACAAAGCACATAAATAACTGAACAAAAAATGCCATAACAAAGGACCCGACAAGCACACAAGCTATGATAATCACCGCAAATATACCTACGGATATGAATATCCTGCGTTTTTTGTTGGTAGGTATAAAGCATACAAAAGTTTTGTATATACAAAACACCGACACAAAAAGAGTAAACATCACCGTTAGAATTAAAAGTACCATATTATCTCCCATCGCGCGCCTGATCAGATGCATTGGTATCTTTATGCATACGTTCAAGCAAACCAAAAACGAATTAATTATATATTTAAAAGGGGATACATCAACCCAAAAGCTTTCTTTGGTGCTGAGCATCCCCTTGTATTTATTATTTATCTTTTATTATCTCTTGGAAAGTACTTCTTTTTCATATTTTCTAACATCTGCAAGCCACTCAAGACCTACGCCCTTGCCGGTCTGACTGCAGTAATAATCCCAAACAAGACCAAAGGGAGCAGCTTTGAACTCTTCTTTATATGCAAGTCTGCCGCTTACATCGCCGTTTGCTTCAAGCTCTTTCATCTTGTCATTGGGCTGGAGAAGTGCCGCAAGCATTGCCTTTCTGGTGTTTCTGATACCGATAGCCCATGCGGCAATACGATTGATAGAAGCATCAAAGAAGTCGGTAGCTATATATGTGTTGGAGAGTTTATCCATTCTTACAAGCTCTTCAAAAATGGCTCTTGTTTCATCATCAAAGCCCACAACGTGGTCACTGTCCCATCTGATGGCTCTTGTTACATGCAGAAGTACCGAATCGGAAAAAGTGAATATACCGGAGAGCTTGTTAGAAACTGTTTCGGTGGGATGATAGTGACCGTTATCAAGAGTCATAATAATATGATCCTTGTTGGCTTTCATAACATATCCCATGCAAAACTCATGAGAACCCACAGTATAGCTTTCGGCACCAATGCCAAATACCTTTGACTCGATACCGTCCACAACATTTTTAACGTCTTTTGTAGCTTCAAAAATCTCGTCATAAGACCTTTTGAGTCTCATACGGGGGCTAAGAGCGTCAATGGGAAACTCCTTGTCACCGTCGGGTGTCCAATGATTAATTACGCAGGGCATGCCTGTCTTTTCGGCAAAATATCCACCGATTCTTCTGCAGGCAATACCGTGACGAACCCAAAACTGTCTTATATTTTCATCAGCACATGAAAGCGTGCCCTTTTCTGTGCTCAGGGGATGAGCAAAGTATGTGGGATTAAAGTCAAGACCCACACCGTTTTCCACAGCAAAATCAACCCATTTATCGTAGTGCTCGGGCTTTATGGAGTCACGCTCTATGTATTTATCGGCTTCTATGTAGTTGGCATGGATATTAATTTTTACCTTTCCGGGGATATATTTGAGAGCCTGAGAAATATCCTTACGGAGCTCGTCGCCGTTTTGCGCTTTTCCGGGATAGTTACCGGTGGTCTGTATGCCGCCGGTGAGAGATTTGTCCTCCTTAACCTCAGTACCTCCAACGTCATCACCCTGCCAACAGTGCATTGATATGGGAGTCTCATCAATAATTTGGACTGCTTTGTCCACATCTATGCCATAACGGTCATAATATTCTTTTGCATACTCATAGCCTTTTTTTACATCATACATTGTTATATTTCCTCCTTAAATTAGTCAAGTGCTTTTATCTTTTCAGCAAAAAGTCTGGTGTATACAAATGATACAACAATCAAAACCACATCACATACATATATAATACTGCTCGTCACCACGGATGAAACATTTATTTCAAACACGGGGAACACAAGCAAAAGAATCAAAGAAATATCTATAATTGCGGTACATACCTTGCCATACCACCTGGCACCGAATATCTTGCCACCTTTATTTATAAGAACAAGCCCCATAACACCCATGCTCATTTCCTTGACAAAAAGTATTATGGCAAGGGACAACGCAAGCGGATATTTCATCATAAGACAAAGAGCCACCGAGAACTGATACAGCTTATCGGCTATTGGATCAATGGTTTTGCCAAGCTCTGTGACACAGTTGAAAGCACGGGCTATTTTGCCGTCAAAAAAATCGGTCAAAAATGCTATCGCCATAACTCCCAATGCCACATAATAATC
>JAEDEG010000237.1 GCA_016293435.1 Clostridia bacterium | reverse complement strand
ACAGGCATGCGTGGGATTTACAAAAAATAATTAAATAATTTTACTCTATACACCTCCCTATATAATCTTAATTTTGCTTTAATTTACTCTGTTTTTCTTACAATTTCAAAAGTTTCACAATGAGTTTATGGATAAAATCACTGTATCTGATTGATTTCAGTACGATTTTTAAGTAAAATGGGTACAAAAATCAAAGCGTCGTTGTTTTTATGAATGGCACTTCGGTATCCCACTTTACTTACAGCAGCAAAACCTCCCACATCTAACAGGGTCTTTGCCCTAAATTCCTTCGTTCCGCTTATCCATAAGGTGGTGTCAGTTTATGCTTCTTTGCCGAGTCCTTGCTCTGATGGTGAAAATCGAACACTAACTACCTGCTCATTATTTTTCTTTTTAATTGCAAATCTTTTCAGGCTCTTTCGAGGACGCTTTTCCTGTTCAGATTTTCTTTGTTTTTTGTTACGCCGCTAACGGTTCAGGTCTGACAATATCTTTCATCAGCTTCTGACTGTCATATTCCACACCTTTTTTCAAAAGTGTATAGAATATGCGTATTACCTTGCAGCATAACACTACCTTTGATTGCTTTCCTTTCAAGGGGTTATTTACCCTTGTTGTATAATATCGGTGCAGTTCCTTAAACTCCGGCAAGTGCATTATCATTGACATTACGGCTTGAAACAGTGTATATCTTAATAGTTTTCTGCCCCGTCTGCTTATGCACGATTGACCTTTGTGTTTTCCGGATTCATCTCCTTTTATTGCCAGCCCTGCAAGTTTTTGAATTTGTTTTGGAGAATCAAAGCGTCTAATATCTCCAACCTCTCCTAAAAAACTTGCTACCGTCAATATACCTACACCTTTGATATTTAACAGTTTCTCTGCGTTTGGAACCTGAATACAAAGTGTTTCCAGTATTTCTATCACTCTTTGCTCCTGTTCCTTTTTCTTCAGATAATCCTCAATCAGCATTGATATTTCACATCTTGCCGCGTTAGTTCCTTGCTTTACACCAATGCTTTTTTCTGCTATCTCAACCAAGAGCTTTGCTCTTTTTATGCCGACAGCACGGATTTTCTTTGCTCTCCATAATTCATTTATGGCATTTGCTCCCATTTTAACTGCATCTGCCGGTAACGGAATATTTGTCAGCACTTCAATACTGCTATCACATTCCCAACTACCAAATACATTTTTGTATTCGGGAAAGTAGATTGCAAACCATCTCTGAATACGGTTTTTTATTACAATCAACTCCTTGTTGATACGCATTCTGCTTTCATTCATAACACGAAGTTCTGCATATATATCTTCCGGAATGTATGGTATTAAGTATCTGCCTTCCAATACCAGCTTGGCAATTACTTTGGGATCTTTTCTGTCATTTTTACTTGGATGATTATCGTCAAGTTCCTTAGTGCGCTTAACATGCATAGGATTTACAAATACAAATTTAATGTTGTTTTCTTTTAAATATTCCGCAAGCGTGAACCAGTAATGCCCGGTAGGTTCTGCACCTATTATGATATTATCCTTTTGATTGGTCTTACAGAGTTCAGATAACCATTCTGAAAAACATTCAAATCCATAGCTTGTGCTTTCAAATTTGAATATTTTCTCCAGTTCCAAACCTCGCCAGTCAAACGCACGGACATAGTGTGTTTCACTCGAAATATCAATTCCGACAACTAATGTTCTATCTGTTACTTGACTTATCTTTTCATTTTGTGTTATACTCATTTCGGAGTTCCTCCCTTAGTGAATGATTTCTTTTTATTAGGGCTATGACCCTGTGTTACATTCTAAGGGAGTGGACTCCTTTTTGTCAAACTTCATTTTTGTTACTTAACAGGAATGCTTCTTTCACACTTATATTTTACCACATTTATATTATAAAAGCAAGATTTTTTTATATATCGCATTTTTCTGCCGAACAAATTTTATATTATTTAACCTCAGTTCAATTTATTTGACCCCTATCTGACCCCGGCTCAAGTGCCGCAAATTCACTCGGTATAGGTTTTAATTATTTATGCACAAAAAACTATGCCTGAGCCATCGCAATTTGACGGTGTCAGGCATAGTTTAATATTAAGTTTCCAAACGAAATCCCTCATAACCCGGAGGTCGGGGGTTCAAATTCCTCCCCTGCACCCAAGCAAAAGAGCCGCATATGCGTGGGAAAATCCCGTGTTTATGCGGCTTTTCTTTGTGTTTGCTTGCCCTTGATAAGACCTAAAATCACCCTG
>JAEDEG010000081.1 GCA_016293435.1 Clostridia bacterium | reverse complement strand
TTCAAATGTGACTGTCGATGGTGTTCATTGTCATATCGGTTCTCAGATTTTTGATATTGAGCCCTTTTGCGAAGCTGCAAGAGTAATGATGAATTTTATTTTAGAACTGCGAAGCAAGCTTTCAATTGATGTCAAAATTCTCAATCTTGGCGGTGGCTTTGGAATTAAATACACAGATGACGATGATCCGCTTAATGCATCAGACTATATCAAAAGCGTAGCCGAAGCTGTAAAGGAAAGTGCAAAGGAAAATGATATTCCTCTGCCTTATCTTGTGTTTGAGCCGGGAAGATCAATCGTTGCTCCTGCCGGAATTACTCTTTATACCGTTGGCGGAGTTAAAGAAATAAAAGATGTGAGAACTTATGTATCAATCGACGGCGGTATGGGGGATAATCCGCGATATATACTCTATGAAGCTAAATATAGCGCTGTACTTGCCAACAAAGCAAACGAAGAAGCAAATGAGCCTGTTACAATTGCGGGCAAGTGCTGTGAATCAGGCGATTTAATCGGAGAAAACATTATGCTGCCTAAGGTCGAGGTTGGAGATACTGTTGCTATATTGGCAACAGGCGCTTATAATTATTCTATGGCAAGCAACTATAATCGTATTCCGCGTCCGCCGATTGTTGCGGTTTCTGAAAATAAGAAGCAAGTTATAGTTAAGCGTGAAACCTACGATGATATAATTAAAAATGATTTGATATAAAATAAGACTTGAAAAAACGCCGAAAAAACTGACTTCCAAAAATCTAATGTTTGGGAAGTCAGTTTTTTAGTGGAAAAATCTTTGTGTATCATAATTGATGTTCAATAAGCGGCAAAGCCGCGTCATTCAACGTTTTCAGTGGGAGATTGAACTCCCACTGAAAAAATTAAGATGTCCCCCGCCGCCTATAGAGGCGGGGGACATCTTAATTTAGTTATATTTTTCAATGCTAACAATCATCCAATGAAGGTTATGCAATATTATTTTTTCTCTCAATCACTCTGATGTTCTCTTTTCCAGCCCTTTGCACTTGCTATACATAGAAGCGTTCCGGCAATCGCAATTAAGAGCCACATTCGGAGTGTAAAGCTCCATCCAAGCTTTTCGGAAATAACAGCTATGCCGTAGGTAGACGCTGCACTGCCTATATATGTACATGAATTTATTACACCCGACACAGTTGAAACATTACCGTGCTTTTTGAAAAATGCAGGCACCATACATATGAGCATAAGGTTTACACCGTGCATACATCCTGTCAAAAGTGCCGAGAGCACAACCGAAAGCACTGCACTATGACCCGTAACAAAGCAAATTCCAAGCGAAGAAAGTGCACCGATTCCAAAAATTACTCCCGCACACATAACCGGATTTTTAAATGTTTTGGTATACAGCTGTGACGCAATATAAAACGAAAGTACGCTGAAAAGCGGGAGTATAACTCCTGTAAGAATTGAAATAACGCTGCTTAGGCTGTATGTTTCGGATATGTAGGAGGGCATCCATGTGGTTACGCCGTCTCTGAGCATACCCTGCAGTATTATTGCAACCATAATGCAAATCATTACGGGAGTAAAGAGTGCCGCCAAGGAGGAGGCTTGTTTTCCTTTTGTTTTTTTTCGGGGTTGAAGGTCTATTTCATAAGAATATTTGTTCCATACAACAAGCATTATAATGCCCAACGCCGCCGAAAAAACAAAAACCGATTTCCAACCGAAAAGCGAAATAAGAAGCGGTGATACCAGATACACAAATATTGTACCCGATGATGATCCCCACGAAATTTTAACTGTTGCCCTGCTGTAGTCTTCGTTAGACAAAAGCGATGTCATAAGCTTTACAATAGGCGGCCACATAAGACTTTGCGCAAATCCGTTTACGCACCATACTGCAAGCATCTGATAGGGGCTTTGGCATATGGGTATGATCAGATTCATAATTACTGTGATTATAAAGCCTGTCGACACCAGCTTTTTTGGCGAAAATTTATCTCCGAGTATTCCGCTTATTATCTGACCCGTACCGTAGGTTATAAAGCTGCCGGTGAGAGCCATCGACAAAAGACTTCTTGCAATGCCGGTTGACTGCTCCATTTCCGCTATTATTGCACCATAGTTAATACGTGTGATGTAGCTTACCATATATGTAAATGTAAAAAGAATAACAAGGGCGTTAACCTGTTTCTTTCCCTGCAATTTCGTCATAATAAGCTCTTACCTTCCCAATCTGTGTCAGAATTTACACCCAGAAGCTTTACAACTGTGGGAGCAATGTCTTTGATGTTTGCGTTTTCAAGTTTCTTCCCGCATTCAAAATCTTTTCCCAAAATAAGCAGCGGAATTGTCATATCCTCCGGCATATCAGTGCCGTGAATTCTATCGTGGCCGCCGTGGTCTGCTGTTATAAGCACTGTGTAGTCATTGGGCAGGGTTTCTATAATGCGTTCTATTTCTGCCCAGCTTTTGTCAACGGCTTCCATATATTCGTCACTCATCCAACCGTATTTGTGACCGCTTTCATCAACCCATCCCAAATACAAAAATGCGAAATCGGTATAATTATTTCCGAGGTAATCTATAGCAGCATCTGTAACAATGCGGTTTGCCTTTTCGTAGCCTATATCTCTTCCTTTGCAAAAAAATGAAAATGTGAGCGAGCCGGGTCTTGAAAGGTCGCGTAATTCATTCCAGTTATAAAAAAACGCGCTCTTTTTACCGTTGTCTGCCAAAACCTCGCACAAGCCCTTGACAGGTCTCACCTGAGGGGCATACACGTTTGTGGTGGTACCGTGACGGTCGGGGTCAACACTGTGAAAAAGTGACATGTGACACGGAAGTGTAACCGAAGGCATAACCGTTTGTGCATTGAGAGTATATGAAGCTTTTTTCATAAATTCTTTTACACGGGGCATATCCTCAATTGCGTCAGGTCTCATTCCGTCTACCAAAATTAATAAAGTTCTCATTTTTTGCATCCTCCTGTATAAATATTTATATTGTTTTCTTTGTATAGATTTTTCAGGTTTGAAGATAGCTTATAATCTGTAATATATTTATAATTATCCTTCATATCGTCAAGCTTTAAGAGAGCCTTTTTCTCAAACTTGGAGCTGTCTGCCAAAATATATATGTCATCTGATGACTGCATGAACTTTTTTTGTATTTGATACAGATCCTTATGATAATCGCATATTCCGTATTCAAGTGATACCGCCGAGGGAAAAATGAAGGCTTTGTTTATATGCAGCGTATCAATCATATTAAGTGTTAAAAATCCGCAAAAGGAATTTTCGCTTTGCAAAAAATGCCCTCCGCACAAAATTACCGAAAAATCCTTGTGATTGCACAATATATTAAACACGTCAAGAGAGTGGGTGACAACGGTAAGCTTTGAAAATTTCTCTTTTAAGACCTCCGCCAGCAAAATAGCCGTACTTCCCGTATCAATAGCGATGATATCATCCTCTGCGATAAATTCTGATGCTTTTACCGAAAGATTATGCTTTTGGTCACTGTATTCTTCATTTCGCTGTTTGAGACTGCGTATGGGCTTCATAGATATTTTTTCAACTGCGCCTCCGTGCACTCTCGAAAGCTTGCCCTGATTTTCCAAAGAAAGCAAATCTCTGCGGATTGTTTCTATAGATACGCCAAAGGTGTTGACCAAAGACGAGGTTGTTACAGCGCCGTTTTTTTGTATCAGTTCATATATTTTGTTTTGTCTTTCATTTGCAAACATACTCTATCAACTCCAACAATATCCATATATTAACACACAATTCCACAAATGTCAACATGAATGTGTAAAATTCAATTTATATTTTTCAGAAATTTTTTGGAAAATTTATGGAAAAAGTGTTGACAAATTTTGCGCATAATGCTATAATCGCTTTAACAAGTTAAAACATCAATACAAAGGCAGTGACCGGAAACAAGTAGATGTGCCGATGCCGCTTAGAGAGAAGTCGGGTGGTGCAAGACTGATGGCTAAGCATGTTGAATACATTCCGAGAGCTCCGCACCGAAATGCAAAGAGTAGGCTGCGGCGGGAGCGCCCGTTACAGCGTCTTGGGTATAACCGCCCTGAGCGGCGTACTCAGTAAGGCCGTGGTTGTGAGACCGCGGTAAATTGAGGTGGTACCACGGATTTGCAATCCGTCCTCAAAGGATAATTTGAGGGCGGATTTTTTATGCCGAAAATCCATTCCTCAAAAAATAAGTTTATGAAAGGATGATTTTTATGGCATGGACAATTGGTTTACTTGTTGTATTTTTTGCAGTAACTGTTGGAGTTGGTATCTATTGCAAGCGTCACTCCACCGACGTTAGCGGATTTGTACTGGGCGGACGCTCGGTCGGTCCTTGGCTCACAGCTTTTGCTTATGGCACGTCATACTTTTCGGCAGTTATTTTTGTAGGTTATGCAGGTCAGTTCGGCTGGAAATTCGGTATCGCCTCCACATGGATTGGTATCGGCAACGCAGTCATCGGCTCGCTTATGGCATGGGTAATTCTCGGACGCAGAACCAGGCTTATGAGTCAGCATCTCAAAACTGCCACAATGCCCGAGTTTTTCGGCAAGAGATTTGACAGCACAGCACTGAAAATTGCCGCCTCAATAATTGTGTTTATATTCCTTATTCCCTACACAGCATCTCTTTACAACGGTCTTTCACGTCTGTTTGATATGGCGTTTCCCGGTGTGGACTATGCATGGTGTGTTATTATCATGGCGGTGCTTACCTGTGTTTATGTAACCGCAGGCGGATACATGGCAACTGCTATCAACGACTTTATTCAGGGCATGATCATGCTTTTGGGTATCGTGATGATTATTGCCGCAGTTCTTTCCCAGAACGGAGGATTTATCGAATCACTAAATGGTCTTGCAAAGGTAGAGCTCGAAGGCGCCGCTCCCGGTACATTCAACTCCTTCTTCGGACCTGATCCCTTAAGCCTTATGTTTGTTGTAATACTTACCTCTCTCGGTACATGGGGCCTGCCTCAGATGGTTCAAAAGTTTTATGCAATAAAGAGTGAAAAAGATATCAGCAAGGGTACAATCATTTCTACATTATTTGCAGTTATTGTTGCGGGCGGATGCTATTTCCTCGGTGGCTTTGGCAGACTCTTCTCCGACAAAATCGGCGTTGATGCTGCAAGCGGTCTCCCCGTTGGCGGATATGACAATGTTATTCCCACAATGCTCGAAACTCTCTCGCCCATACTTGTTGCTGTGGTAATTGTCCTCGTGTTCTCTGCCTCCATGTCCACACTGTCATCACTTGTTCTTGCATCCAGCTCCACACTCACACTCGACCTCATCAAAGGTCATGTGGTAAAGAGCATGGATGAAAAGAAGCAGGTATTTGTCATGAGAGTGCTCATTGTTGTTTTTGTTGCTATTTCGGCATTTATCGCCATCAACAAAGACAAGCTTGGCTACATAGCAGATATGATGGGTATTTCATGGGGTGCTCTGGCAGGTGCTTTTCTTGCTCCGTTCCTCTTTGGTCTGTATTGGAAAAAGGCTACAAAGGCATCTGTGTGGGTAAGCTTCATCTTTGGTGCAGGAATCATGATTCTCAATATGCTGTTCAGAAGCAGCTTCCCGGTTATTTTGCAGTCGCCGATTAACTGCGGTGTTATTGCGATGCTTGCCGGTATCGTGATCGTTCCCATTGTCAGCGCTGTAACAAGAAAGCCCGATGCAAATATTGTTGACGATGCATTTTCTTGCTATGATGAAAAGGTTATAGTATCTGCCAAAAAATCTCTCGGAGATAAATAAAAATATCAAAATCAAAATGCCTGAGTAAGTTCAAAAACTGCTCAGGCATTTTTTGAATGGTTCACACTCAAATGCAACGCAAAAAATGCGGATATATATATATTTTTAACAAAAAGTTTTTTATTTATTGACTAAACCCAAAATATTTATTATACTATAATGTAATAACCTACCGGGCTTCATCCGTTTTGACGGGTGCGCTCTTTGGTCTAATTTCAAACGATGAAAGGGGTTCCTTTATGACTGAAAAATTTGCTTACGAAGGTCTTACCTTTGATGACGTGCTTCTGATTCCTCAAAAATCAGATATTACACCCGATATGGTTAGCCTCAAGACAAATCTTACCAAAAACATTATTCTCAATATTCCCATGATGAGTGCAGCCATGGACACCGTTACAGAATCCGGTCTTGCTATTGCAATTGCGCGTGAGGGCGGCGTTGGCGTTATCCATAAGAACATGACAATTGAGCAGCAGGCAACAGAGGTTGATAAGGTAAAACGTTCGGAACACGGTGTAATTACCGACCCCTTCCACCTTTCTCCCAACAATACCATTCAAGAAGCAGACGAGCTTATGGGCAAATACAAAATTTCCGGTGTGCCTGTTACCGAAAACGGCAAGCTTGTAGGTATTATTACTAATAGAGATCTCCGTTTTGAAACAGACTACTCCAAACCAATACATATGGCAATGACAAAGGAGCGTCTCATTACAGCTCCCGAGGGTACAACTCTTGAAGAGGCTCAGGAAATCCTGAGAAAATACAAAATAGAAAAGCTTCCTATTGTTAATTCATACAATGAGCTCAAAGGTCTAATTACCATAAAAGACATAGAGAAATCCGTTAAATACCCCAACTCTGCCAAAGACGAAAACGGCAGACTGCTTGCAGGTGCCGCTATCGGTATCACAGCGGATGTGCTTGACCGCGTAGAGGCTCTTGTTTCTTCTCATGTAGACGTTCTTGTGCTTGATTCCGCTCATGGTCATTCTCAAAATATTATAACCTGTCTCAAAAAGGTGAAAGAGAACTTCCCCCATGCTCAGGTAATTGCAGGTAACATTGCTACAGCCGAAGCTGCAGAAGAGCTTATTCTTGCAGGTGCCGATGCGGTTAAAGTCGGCATAGGCCCCGGCTCAATCTGTACAACCCGTGTGGTTGCGGGTGTTGGTGTGCCACAGGTTACAGCAATCTACAATGTTGCTCAGCTTGCCCAAAAATACGGTATTCCCGTAATTGCTGACGGCGGTATCAAATACAGCGGCGATATTGCCAAGGCTATTTCTGCCGGGGCAGATGTTATCATGATAGGAAGTCTGCTTGCCGGCTGTGAAGAAAGCCCCGGAGATTGCGAAATTTACGAAGGCAGACGCTTTAAGGTATACAGAGGTATGGGCTCTATTGCAGCTATGGAAAAGGGCAGTAAAGACAGATATTTCCAGACAGGAACCAAAAAGCTCGTTCCCGAAGGTGTTGAGGGCAGAGTTCCCTACAAAGGACCTGTTTCCGATACAGTTTATCAGCTTGTGGGCGGGTTGCGTTCTTCAATGGGTTATTGCGGCACTCCCACAATACCTGAGCTTAAGGAAAGAGGCAAATTTGTAAGAATCACAAATGCAGGTTTAATAGAGAGTCATCCCCATGATATTTCTATCACCAAAGAAGCTCCCAACTATTCAAAAAGCAATTAATAAAAATTAACAAACCCACAGATGAACTAATCACCTGTGGGTTAAATTTTGTTACTGCAGTCATAGAAGAATTTGGTATTGGTAGCTTATATCTTCGTTGACCTCATTGATTTCATAAAGACGATTATTCAAATCGTATGTATAATTTAAATAAAATATCAATTTTATTTATGTGAAATAATTTCTGCTAAAAACGTGAAATAAAAAGTTTACAAATTCATTAAAAAGACGGCAGATTCATCTTGAACCCGCCGTCTTTTCCTCAGCTAGTGAAGGGACTTGAACCCTCGGCCTATTGATTACGAATCAATTGCGCTACCAACTGCGCCACACTAGCAAATTATATGCATCTTGTAAATTATACCCTAAAATAACCTTTTAGTCAATAGCTATTTTGCAAATATTTAAATTATATTTGCATTAATAATTTAATATATTTGTTATTTGACGGCATTTTTTATGCTCGTGTCTGTCTCCAACAAATTTAGATTAATCGCACTTTTCAAAACCTTTATTTCAATATCCTTGCTTCCGTCATATTTTTCGCCGTCCAGCGACCAGGGAATGCCGTCGGGCATGGTAATTTTCAAATGGCTAATCTTAAAAAAGTCAAAGCAGTCTGCCGTAAAATCCGAGTTGGCAGCTCCAAGCATTATCTTTAACAAATCTGCGGGGTTTTTGGGCTTTTTGACAAGGCATACTTCAAACAGCCCGTCGTTAAATCCGACCAGCTCTTCATCAATTCGCACAACACCGCCTATGGAGGTGGAATTTGTGATTGCTCCGAAGATATAATCATCTTCGTATCGTCGTGCATCGTCACATTCAAAAATCGCATGGCACGATTTGATTTTGGTAAGATCCTTTATCCCTGCAAGCACATATGCCATGTGACCCAAAAGATTTTTCAGCGACTGGGGTGCACTGTAAGAAACCGCGGTAAACGCTCCGAAGGATGCAACATAATTAAAATTTATGCCGTTGATTAATCCCACGTCAATGCAATGACTGTGACCGGTTACAGCGGCCTTTGCCGCCTCTGTGGGATCGGAGGGGATTCCCATGCTGCGAGCATAGTCGTTGGTGCTTCCGGCAGGAATGTAGCCAATGGTTACCGGGCTTTTGCTTTGAATTACTCCGGCAACCATGCCGTTTAGTGTGCCGTCTCCTCCCGAACACACAATAATATCATATTCGCCGCTGTCGCACGCTTCTTTGGCAAAAAGCCTCGCATCACCCTGCTTGCGGAGAATCCGGGTTGTAACAAGGCAGTTGTGTTCTGACATTGTATCCATTATATCAAAAAAATCCGAACGTATTTTTTGTTTGCCTGAATGAGGATTTACAATAAATAATACCCTTTTCATAAACTTCACCTTATCGTATTATAACGTTTGTATTCAGTTGGCAGATTTTATAATAATCCGCATAAACAGATATTGCATACTTTCTCGTTGCAAGTAAAAACTAGGGTCTTTAAGTAAAATTATATTCTAAAATCACCGTACTGTCAATATTTTTTTGAGACATTTGCTAAAATTACAGATTTGCATGATATTTGAGCTTTATCTGCAGCAGGTCGTTCAATAAGCGGCAAAGCCGCGTTATTCAACGTTTTCAGTGGGAGATTGAACTCCCACTGAAAAAATTAAGATATCACCCGCCGCCTATAGAGGCGGGGGACATCTTAATTTAGTTATAATTGTATTTTATCAATAATCAACAAGGTGTTTTTCAGTTTTCCAAAGAAACAGGCTTGAAAATTCAAAAAACTATTGACATTTTTTTATTTTATGGTATAATAGAACAAAAGTTAACGTTGTTAACTTAACACTGTTAACCAAATCCGTTTTATGGAGGCATAATCGTGGACAAACTGCAAATTGCAAGACAAAGTATTGATTCTATAGACAAAGAGATGGCAAGGCTGTTCTGCAAGCGTATGGAGGCTGTAAAGCTTGTGGCGGAGTACAAGCAGGAGCAGGGGCTTCCTGTGTTTGACGGCGGCAGAGAGGCAGAGGTTATACGCACCAATTCGCTTCTTGTAGAAGATGATGAGCTTCGCAGCTACTACATAAATTATCTGCAGAGTATGATGGATATTTCCAAGAGCTATCAGCACCGCCTGCTCGAAGGGGCGCGTATTGCCTACAGCGGAGTTGAGGGTGCCTTTGCCCATATTGCCGCAAAGCGCATTTTCCCCGATGCACATCTTGTGTCTTATTCAGGCTTTGAAGATGCATACAGAGCAGTGGAGAGCGGCGAATGTGATTCGGCGGTTCTTCCTATCGAAAACAGCTATGCCGGCGAGGTTGATCAGGTGGTCGACCTCATGTACAGGGGATCGCTTTTTGTAACCGGTATATATGACCTTCCCATAATTCACAATTTGATTGGTCATCCCGATGCCCTGCCCGAAGATATCAAAACGGTAACAAGCCACCCCCAGGCACTCAGCCAGTGCTCCGAATATATAAAGAAAAAAGGTTATTGTGTTGTTCAGGCGTCCAATACAGCCATGGCGGCTCAGTCGGTTGCACAGGGCAACGACAAATCGATTGCCGCTATTGCAAGCAAGGAAACAGCCAAGCTATACAATCTCAAGGTGATTGACCACCATATCAACACGAGCAATGCCAACACAACAAGATTTGCTGTGTTTTCCAAATCCGAAAACAGCAGCATATCAGCTGCCGACACAAATTTTATCATGTTTTTCACAGTTATAAATGAAGCCGGTGCCCTTGCAAAGGCAATAAGTATCATAGGTAAATACGGCTTTAATATGAAGGCTCTGCGCAGTCACCCCATAAAGGAAACAAATTGGGAATATTATTTCTATGTTGAGGCAGAGGGTGATATTTCCGGCAAAATCGGCGAGCTTATGATTTCGGAGCTGTCGGATTATTGCAGTATGGTAAAAATATCCGGCAGATATTGCGGTCAAACTGTTTTATCAGATGAGGTGAATTGATAATGAAAATACATATGGAGCTTGGAGCAAACAGCTACGATATTGTGGTTGAAAGAGGATCTCTGCATAAATGTTCCACACTTTTAAATCTCAACCGAAAGGTGTTTATTATTACCGACAGCGGCATACCCACAGCTCTGAGCGAAGCGGTCAGGGCTCAATGCAGAGAGGGCTATATATCAACCGTTGCTCAAGGCGAAGCTTCAAAGAGCATTTCTGTATACGAAAAGCTTTTGGGAGAGATGCTTTCGCTGGGCTTTAGCCGGGGCGACTGCGTGGTTGCTGTGGGCGGCGGAGTTGTCGGCGATTTGTCGGGTTTTGTTGCCGCATCATATATGAGAGGTGTGGATTTTTATAATATACCCACCACTGTTTTGTCTCAGATAGACTCCTCAATAGGCGGCAAGGTTGCGGTAAACCTTGGCGGAATAAAAAATATTGTCGGAACTTTTTATCAGCCCAAAAAGGTTGTAATAGATCCCGATGTATTGGCAACCCTTCCAAAAAGGCAGATTTCCAACGGTCTTGCAGAAGCGGTAAAGATGTCGCTTACCTCGGATGAAGAGCTGTTTAGCATCTTTGAACAGCCCAATCCGACAGACAGGATAGACGAAATAATAATAAAATCCCTTATGATAAAAAAATCCGTTGTAGAGCAGGACGAAAAAGAATCGGGTCTTCGCAAAATTTTAAACTTTGGTCACACAATAGGCCATGCAGTAGAGAGCGAGGCAGAGCTCAAGGATTTGTATCACGGTGAATGTGTGGCTCTCGGCATGATTCCCATGTGCTCACCCGAGGTCAGGAAGCGTCTTATTCGGGTGTTGAAATCACTGTCTTTGCCCATAAGGTATCCTTTTGATGAAGAAAAAGCGCTCAAGGCCCTTACCCATGACAAAAAGTCAAAAGGCAATATGGTCACCGCCGTATATGTTGAAAAGGCAGGAAGCTTTAAGCTTAAGGATATCCCTTGCGAAAGTCTGAAATCAGACCTTGGATTAATTTGTGAAAGGTAACCCAAACCATGAAAAATACATTTGGACACAATATAAGCGTAACACTTTTCGGTGAGAGCCACGGCACAGAAATTGGTGTTGTAATTGATGGGCTTGCACCGGGAATAAAAATAGATCCGGAATTTATAAGCTCTCAGCTTTCCTTGAGACGCCCCAAGGGCAAAATTTCGACTGCCCGCCGAGAAGCGGACGAATACCGCATAGTAAGCGGTG